>NZ_VRVA01000013.1:0-103252 GCF_008039945.1 Methylobacterium sp. WL64 | reverse complement strand
GGGCTCGTCCAGGAGCGCGCGCCAGCGCCGCACGGTGCCGGTCAGGCCGCCCTCCATCCGGCCCAGGTGCCAGGCCTGCGCGTACTGGCCGATCACCAGGATGAGATCGAGGTTCGGCAGGCCGGAAAACAGCTCCGTACGCCAGCGCTCGGCGCATTCCCGGCGCGGCGGCCGGTCGCCGCCCTTGGCGTCGAGGCCCGGGAAACAGGAGCCCATCGGCACGATCGCCACCTGCGCGGGGTCGTAGAACCGCGCCTCGTCGAGGCCGAGCCAGCTCCGCAGCCGGACGCCCGACGGGTCGGTGAACGGCATCCCGGTGCGGTGGGCCCGGGTCCCGGGGGCCTGGCTCGCCACGCAGAGCCGCGCGCCGGTGCTGCCCTGCACGATCGGCCGCGGCTCCTGGGGGAGGGGCGGCCCGTAGAGCGAGCTGTCCCGGCACAGGCGGCAGGCGCGCAGGCGCGCGGCAGTGTCTTCGAACGGGGCGTGTGCGGGCATCGTTGCCAAGATGGCGAGCGGCTGCGCAGAAACCAAAAAAAACGGCGCGGTGTCGCGCCGCGCCGTCGTCAGTCGGGTCTCTTACTCAGGTCTCTTGCCTTGGGGGGAAGGCCCCTCCGTCCTACGCCGGGGCCGGGAGGCGCGCCGTGCGATTCGTCACGCGCCCTTCATGCCGGAGAGGTCGAGGGGCAGGGCGCGCAGGCGCTGCCCGGTGGCGGAGAACACCGCGTTGGCGATGGCCGGGGCCAGCACGGGGACGCCCGGCTCGCCGATGCCGGTGGGCGCGGCCTGGCTCGGCACGATATGCACCGCGACCTGCGGCATCTCGCTCATGCGGGTCGGCGCGTAGGCGTCGAAATTGTGCTCCTGCACCTGACCGTCCTTCAGGGTGATGCGGTTGCGCAGCACCGCCGACAGCGCGAAGCCGACCGCGCCCTCGACCTGGGCGCGGATCACGTCCGGATTGACCGGGATTCCGACATCCACCGCCGCCACGATCCGGTTCACCCGGATCCCGGAATCCTGGGCGGTGACGTCGGCCACCATGGCGACGTAGGAACCGAAGGATTCGTGGACCGCGACCCCGAGGCCGCGGCCCTTCTCTTGCGGCTTGTTCTGCGGCTTGTCCGACCAGCCGGCCTTGTCGGCGGCGAGCTTCAGCACGCCCGAGAGCCGCGGCGCCTGCGTCAGCAGCGACAGCCGGTAGGCCACCGGATCGACGTCTGCGGCGTGGGCCAGCTCGTCGATCATCACCTCCATGACGTGCGCCGTGTGGGTGTGGCCGACCGAGCGCCACCACAGGACCGGCACGCCCTCGCGGCCGTTATGGACGCCGAACCGGTAGGCCGGCAGCGCGTAGGGCGTGTCGGAGGCGCCCTCGACGGTGGTCGAGTCGATCCCGTTCTTGACGATCATCGCCTCGAAGGGCGAGCCGATCATGATGGACTTGCCGACCATGACGTGGTCCCAGCCGACCACCGCACCCTTGGCGTCGATGCCGGCCCGGACCTTGTGCAGCACGGTCGGGCGGTAATAGCCGCCGGCCATGTCGTCCTCGCGGGTCCAGACCAGGTGGATGGGAGCCGTCTCGCCGGCGGCCTTGAACACGGTGGCGGCTTCCGCGAGGTAGTCGGCGGTGGGCGTCGCCCGGCGCCCGAAGGACCCGCCGGCCCAGTTGCTGTGGAGCCGGACCCGGTCGGGCGTCACCCCGAGGATCGCCGCCATGGTCGCCTGCTCCACGGTCTGGAACTGGAAGCCGGCATAGACGTCGTAGCCGCCGTCGGCCGCCCGCTCGATCGTGGCGTTCAGGGGCTCCATCGCGGCATGGGCGAGGTACGGGAAGGTGAACTCGGCCTCGATCACCTTGGCGGCGCCGTTCAACGCGGCCTGCGGGTCGCCGCGCTCGGAGGCGGTGAGGCCGGGGCCCTTGGCGCGCTCCCGGTACTCGGCCAGGATCGCGTCCGACGAGCGGGTCTCGGCGGTGCTGTCGTCCCAGGCGACGGTGAGCGCCTCGCGGCCCTTCATGGCCGCCCAGGTGTCCCGGGCGATCACCGCCACGCCGGTGGGGACCTGCACCACGTCGAGCACGCCCACGACCTTCCGGGCCGCGGCGGCGTCGAAGCTCTTCACGGTGGCGCCGAAGCGCGGGGCGCGGGCGACCACGGCGGTGACCTGGTTCGGGCGGCGGATGTCGAGGGAGTAGACCGCCGAGCCGTTGGTCTTGGCCACGGAATCGAGGCGCGGCACCGTCCGGCCGATCAGCGTCCACTCGCTCGGGTCCTTGAGCCGCGGCTCGGACGGGACCGGCAGGGAGGCGGCCGAGGCCGCGAGTTCACCGAACCGGGCCTGCCGGCCCGAGGGTTCGTGGCGGACCACGCCCTCGGCCACCGTGATCTGCGCCACCGGGACCTTCCAGCGGAAGGCCGCCTCGGCCATCAGCATCTCCCGGGCGGCGGCCCCGGCCTTGCGCAGCTGGAACCAGGAATTGGCCACCGCGGTGGAGCCGCCGGTGCCCTGGATCGGGCCCATCAGGCTGTTGTTGTAGAGCGTCGCGTCCGCGGGCGCGAACTCGGTGCGGACCGTCTTCCAGTCGGCGCCGAGCTCATCGGCCAGGATCGTGGCCAGCCCGGTCGTGTTCCCCTGGCCCATGTCGAGGTGCTTGATCACCACCGTGACGGTGTCGTCCGGGGCGATCCGCACGAAGGCGTTGGGTTGGGCCTTGACGCTGGCGAGGTCCGGGCCGGCGGCGGCCCGGGCGGGTTTGGCGTCCAGCCGGAAGGCGACCACGATGGCGCCGGCGCCGGCCAGGAGGCCGCGGCGGCTGGGACGGACGGGGGATGCGTTCGGTCGACGGGCGTTCAGCATGGCGGCGATGCTCCGGTCAGGACCGCGGGGAGGGGCAGAGGGGTCTGCAGAGGGGTCTTCAGGCGAGGTCGCGCGCGGCCTCGTGGATCGCGGCGCGGATGCGCTGATAGGTGCCGCAGCGGCAGATGTTGCCGTCCATGGCGCCGTCGATGTCGGCGTCGGAGGGCTTGGCGTTGCCGGACAGGAGCCCGATCGCCGACATGATCTGTCCGGACTGGCAGTAGCCGCACTGCACGACGTCGAGCTTGCGCCACGCGGCCTGGACGGCCTCGGCCACGCGGCCGGACACGCCCTCGATGGTGGTCACCTGGGCGGTGCCGACATCGCCCACCTTAGTCTGGCACGACCGCACCGGCTGCCCGTCGAGATGGACCGTGCAGGCGCCGCACTGGGCGATGCCGCAGCCGTACTTGGTGCCGGTGGCGTCGAGGCGGTCGCGCAGCACCCACAGCAGGGGCATGTCCGGGTCGGCGTCGACCGTGTGGGTGACCCCGTTGACGGTGAGCATCGGCATGGTCGGCGGCCCTCGATCGACACGCGGGATCCGGGCGCGCGCCGGATCGCGGCGCTTCGGCCCCGCCACGCGGGTCGTTTACCGTAACCGGCCCCGCCTGGCCAACGATGTGTGGCGCCGCACGTCGATCCGGCCGGCCGATCCCCATGGCGCGGACGCCGATGCGTAAGATGCGACCGATGCCGGCAGCCGCTTCTTAAGACATCCGCCCCATCCTGGCGCCGTCGCCCCCCTGCCCAGCTGCCTCGCCGCCGCGTTCGAGCCGAGTTTCAACAATCCCATGTCCGATCTCACCGTCGAGATGGTGCAGCGCGGTCGCGGCCCCTCGACGGAGGAAGCGGCGCGGCGCCTCGGTGTCGCCCGCGAGATCCGCTCGGCGCGCGAGAAGCTGACGTCGCAGACCGGCCTGGAGCGGGCCTTCGACCACGAACTCCTGCGCCATTACGCCCGGTACCGGGCGGGAGCCGGCATTCCGCTGGTGCTGTTCGCCGTCACCCTGGCGACGGCGGCAACCTTCTGGATCGCCCCGGTCGTGGCCGCGCTCTGGGCACTCGGCGTGATCCTGATGGTCACGCTCAACACCACGCTGAGCCGCGGCTTCCTGCGGGCCGACGCGGCCACGATCCCGCTCGCGCGCTGGCGCCGCCGCTTCCTGATCGGCGAGGTCCTGCAGAGCCTGTCGTGGTCGGCGATGATCGGGCTCGGCACCACCGGCGGCTGGACCTTCGCGCTGTTCGGCCTCGTCATCGCGGCCGCGGTCTCGACCATGCTGGCGGCGACGGTGCCGGTGGCGGCGGTCGCCGCCCTGGTGCCGCTGGTGCTCGCCACCGCGTCGCTGGCCGCCTGTTCGAAGGGCATGGAGGCGATGCTGCTGGTGCTGATGGCCGCCGGCGCGCAGCTGTTCTTCCTGGGGCTGGCCCGCCGCCTCTACGCCTCGACGGTGGGCGCCCTGCGTTCCCGGGCCGAGAAGGACGCGGTGTTCGGCGAACTGGAGCAGGCCAAGGCCAATTCCGACGAGGCGCGCCGCCGGGCCGAGGAGGCGAACCTCGCCAAATCGCGTTTCCTCGCCACCATGAGCCACGAGCTGCGCACGCCGCTCAACGCCATCCTGGGCTTCTCGGAGGTGATGAAGAACGAGGTGTTCGGCATCCACACGGCGCCGTCCTACCGGGAATACTCGAACGACATCCACGACAGCGGCATGCACCTGCTGAACCTGATCAACGAAATCCTCGACCTGTCGCGCATCGAGGCCGGCCGCTACGAGCTCAACGAGGAGGCGGTGCAGCTCGCCCACGTGGTCGAGGAATGCCGCCACATGATGGGCCTGCGGGCCAAGACGAAGAACCAGACCTTCCACGACCTGGTCGACGCCTCGCTGCCGCGGCTCTGGGCCGACGAGCGGGCGCTGCGCCAGATCGTGCTCAACCTGCTGTCGAACGCCGTCAAGTTCACGCCGCCGGGCGGCGAGATCTGGCTGAAGGTCGGCTGGACCGCCTCAGGCGGGCAGTACGTCTCGGTGAAGGACAGCGGACCCGGCATCCCCGAGGACGAACTCGGCACCGTGATGTCGTCGTTCGGCCGCGGCTCCCTGGCGATCAAGACCGCCGAGCAGGGCTCGGGGCTCGGCCTGCCGATCGTGAAGGGGCTGGTGGAACTGCACGGCGGCCAGTTCCAGCTGTCCTCGCGGCCGCGTGAGGGCACCGAGGTGATCGTGACCCTGCCGGCCTCGCGGGTGATGGACACCCTGCTGCCCGTCGATGTCGGCGCGGACGCGTTCGTCACGGTGCGGGGCGCGTTCAACCGCGCGGCTTGAACGAAGGGGTTCCCGAAGGGCTCAGCCCTTCGGCGGGGATTCGGGGGCGGAGCCCCTGATCATCGGGCGAAGCCCGGCACCAGGGCTCCGCCCTGGACCCGCAAAAGGTCTCGGACCTTTCGAAACCGGGACCTTACGGGATCTCAGCCACGGCGCGGATGCGGTTCCATTCGGCCTCGGTGACCGGCTGAACCGACAGGCGCGAGTTGTTCACCAACACCATGTCGGCCAGCGCCGGGTCGGCCTTGATCGCGTCCAGCGTCACCGGCCGGGGCAGCGCCGCGACAGCCTTCAGGTCGACCATGCCGAAACGGCCGGTTTCGTCGGTGTGGTCGGGGTAGTAGGGCCGGATCACCGCGACGATGCCGACCACGGCCTTGCCTTCGTTCGAGTGGTAGAAGAAGCCCTGCTCGCCGACCTGCATGGCCATCAGGTGCTTCTTGGCCAGGTGGTTGCGCACGCCGTTCCAGTGGGTGCCGGCCGCGCCGGCCGCGACCTGCTGGTCCCACGACCAGGTCGCGGGCTCGGATTTGAACAGCCAGTACGCCATCACGCCCTCTCTCGCGGGGCCGCCCCGTCGCGGCGGCACGGCCCCCATAGCGCAGCTGTCCCCGGCGCGGACAGGCCCCTCCGGCCCCGGCTCACCGCCCGTTGCGGCCGAGCACGAGCCAGCTGGCGCCCGCGAAGGCCCAGGCGCAGAGCCCGCCATACAGCATGACGCCGTCGACGCCCCGGACCAGCGCCTGCCGGGCGATCGATGCCGCCCCGGCACCGGCGTCGGGCAGCGCCAGATTGCCGGCCGCCACCGTCTCCGCGAGGGCGTCGAGCGCCGCCCCCCTGCGCCAGCGGGGCGAGGCCCGCCCGGACGCCCTGGAGCAGGATGAAACCCATCAGGGCGATGTTGACGGAAAGCGCGATCATCCGCGCGCTCATGTCCATGCCCGCGGCCATCCCGGCGCGCTCCGGCGGCAGGGCGCCCGTGGCGGTGTTGGTCACGGGGGTGTTGGTGAGGCCGAGCCCGGTGCCGGCCAGGAGGCAGCCGGGCAGCAGCGTCAGCCAGCCCGCCTGCGCGCCGGTGGCGGCCGCGCGCATCAGCAGGACGCCGGCGCCGATGGCGAACAGGCCGAGCGGGATGACCACGCCCGGGCCGTGGCGCAGGAGCAGGCGCTCCGACAGGGGCGGCGCGACGGCGACATCCTCGGGCCGGAGCATTTCGGCTGGTTCGCGGCCCCGCATTTCGAGCACCGGGCCGGCGAGACGTTGCGCCTGGCCGCGACCTCGCCCTGCTGCTCCGTGCGGGACGTCGCCATCCAGTTGCTGGACCGGGCCGGGATTCCCTGGACGGAGGTGTTCGTCGGCGGCACCGCGGCGATCAGCGCGGCCCTGTCGGCGGGGCTGGCGGTCTCGGCCTTCCCGCGCCGGCTCGCCCCGGCCGACGTGATCGACGTCGCCGACGCGCTGGGGCTACCGCCGATCCCCGCACTCGCCCTGGTGCTGCACTCGTCCCTCACCGATCCGCGCAGCAAGGACGCGCTGCGGGCGATCACGGCGGCGTTCCGGGAGCACCGGCGGGGTTAGGGCGTTCGCACGACGACTTGAGGGTTTCCAAAGGGCTCCGCCCTTTGGCGGGGTTCGGGGGCGGAGCCCCTGAGACACCTTTCAGGCGACCAGGGCTCCGCCCTGGACCCGCAAAAGGTCCCGACCTTTTGAAACCCTAATCCGACTCGCCGCGCAGCGGCCGGGCGAGCAGGCCGGCGATCACGTCCTCGACGCCGGCCCGGCCCGTCACGATCGCCGCGACGGCCTGCGCCACCGGCATGTCGATCGCCCGGGCCGCCGCCAGGCCGGCCAGGGCCGCGGCCGTGAAGGCGCCCTCGGCGAGCTTGCCGCCGGACGCCGCCTCCGGGCTCGCCCCGGCGCCGAGCCGCTGCCCGAAGGCGAAGTTGCGCGATTGCGGCGAGGAGGCGGTGAGCACCAGATCGCCGAGGCCGGAAAGGCCCATCAGGGTCTCGGGCCGGCCTCCGAACGCCCGGGCGAAGCGCATCAGCTCGGCGAAGGCGCGGGCGATCAGGGCCGCCCGGGCGCTCTCGCCGAGGCCCCGGCCCGCCACGATCCCGCAGGCGATGGCCAGCACGTTCTTGCCGGCGCCGCCGATCTCGACGCCGCGCACGTCGTCGGTGTGGTAGAGCCGGAAGCTCGGCCCCGAGAGCAATGCACTCAACGACGCGGCGAGCCCGGGATCCGTCGCCGCCAGGGTGACGGCCGTGGGAAGGCCGCGGGCGACGTCGGCCGCGAAGCTCGGGCCGGACAGGACAGCGACCGGCGTTCCCGGCGGCAGGACCCCTTCGGCGACCGCGCTCAGGAAGCTGTCGCTGCCGCGCTCGATCCCCTTGGCGCAGAGGATCACCGGCCCGGCCGAGGCGAGGGGACCGCGCAGGGTCTCCAGCACGCCGCGCACGGTCTGGGCCGGCACGACCAGCAGGGTCGCCCGGGCGCCGGCGAGTTGTTCGGATTGCCCTGTCACCACGATCCGGTCGTGGAGCGGCACGCCCGGCAGGTAGCGCGGGTTCTCCCGCGCGGCCTGCAGCCTGGCGGCGGCCTCCGGGTCGCGCAGCCAGAGCGAGACCGGGTGCCCGGCGGCCGCGGCCGCGTTGGCCAGCGCCGTGCCCCAGGCGCCGCCGCCGACGACGTTGATGGGTGCGCTCATGCCGAAACCCCCGCCTGTTCAAGCCGATAGAGGATGTGGCTGCGCAGCGGCCCCTCCGGCACCGCCGGATGCGCGAACGTCTCCGCCCGCACCATGCCGAGGCGCTCCATCACCGCCAACGAGCGCCGATTGCCGGACGCGGTGTACGCCACGACCGACCGGATGCCGCAGCGCCCGGCGAGGTCGGCCAGCGTCAGCCGCGCCGCCCGGGTTGCGAGGCCGTGGCCCCAGGCATCCCGGGCGAGGCGCCAGCCGATCTCGATGGTCGCGCCGACCCGCTCGCCCCCCGGGAACGGCATGGCCCGCATGATCCGGAACGCCCCGACGAAGCCGACGAACCGGCCGTCCCGCTCCAGGGCCCAAGGGCCGAACCCATCTGCCACGAAGCGCCGGTCATAGCTGCTCGCCTCGGCGGCGCTCTCTGCCTCGGTCCGGGGCCGGGGGAAGAATTCCATCACCGCCGGATCGGCGTTGAGCGCCGCGAACGGGGTCGTGTCGGCCGGACGCCAGCGGCGCAGGAGCAGGTCGCCGTCCTGAAGGCCGTCCGGCATTGGGGCCGTCGCAATCTCGCTGCGCCGGAGCTTCCCGCGCCGGATCTTGCCGCGCCGGATCTTGCCGCGCCGGATCTTGCCGCGCCGGATCTTGCCGCGCCGGATCTTGCCGCGCCAAGCCAGGGAACGCCGGTTCAGCAGGGCGAGGTCGGCGGTGCCGGCCAGCACCGCCTCCCCGAGGGCGATCGCGTGCTCAAGGCCGTCGGCCGGCATGTTGGCGTGGGCGGGCGCCGCCACGCTGTCGCGCCAGGGGCCGCCGCAGGCATTGTCCAGGAGGATGCGGGCGAAGCAATGATCGAGGCGCACCGGCCAGCCGGGCCGGGCGGCCTCGGGCAGGCGGCGCGCGACGAGATCCCGCCACTGCGCGCGCCGGTCCGCGCCGGTGCTCATCCGGCCGGGACCGCGTCCCGGGCCGGGTCGACGGCCAGCGGCCAGCGGGGGCGGGCCGGCGCGGTCAGGTCGTCGACGAGCCCGAGCCGCAGGCGCTCCAGCCCGGCCCAGGCGATCATGGCGCCGTTGTCGCCGCAGAGCGGCAGGGGCGGGGCGACGAAGCCGAGGCCCGCCTCGCCGGCCAAAGCCGCCAAAGCGCGACGGATCGCGCCGTTGGCCGAGACGCCGCCTGCCGCCACCAGGGCGGTGGGCCGGCCGGCGACGCCCGAGAAGGCGCGCAGGGCGACCCGGGCGCGGTCCACCACCACGTCGACCACGGCGGCCTGGAAGCTCGCGCACAGGTCGGCGACGTCGCGCTCGGCCAGCGGGGCGATCCGCTCGGCCTCGATCCGCAGGGCGGTCTTGAGACCCGACAGGGAGAAATCCGCCTCGCGCCGGCCCAGCATCGGCCGGGGCAGGGCGAAGCGCTCGGGGTCGCCCGATTCGGCCATGCGCTCGACCTCGGGGCCGCCGGGGTAGCCGAGGCCCAGCAGCTTGGCGACCTTGTCGAAGGCCTCGCCGATGGCGTCGTCCACCGTGGAGCCGAGGCGCACATAGTCGCCGACCCCGCGCACGGCGACGAGCTGGGTGTGGCCGCCCGAGGCCAGCAGCAGGAGATACGGGAAGGGCAGGTTGTCGGTCAGCCGCGCGGTGAGCGCGTGGGCCTCAAGGTGGTTGACCGCGAGCAGCGGCTTGCGGGTCACCAGGGCCAGGGTCTTGGCGGTGACGAGGCCGACCAGCACGCCGCCGATCAGCCCGGGCCCGGCCGCCACCGCGATCCCGTCGAGGTCGGAAAAGCCGATCCCGGCCCGGTCGAGGGCGCGGGCGATCAGCCGGTCGAGCACCTCGACATGGGCCCGGGCGGCGATCTCGGGCACGACGCCGCCGTAGGCGGCGTGCTCGGCGATCTGGCTCAGGATCTCGTTGGCGCGGATCTGCGCGGCCCCGTCCTCATCCACGGACACCACGGCGGCGGCGGTCTCGTCGCAGGTGGTCTCGATGCCGAGCACGGTCTTCACGGGCCACTCCCTAGGGTCATCGGACCTGCAGGCCCCGCCCGGGAGCCCGCCGGGCCGGCGTAATCCGGGCACCGGGCGAGCGCAATGACCGCCCGGCGCCCCATGGCAGGCTCAGTCGACCGCGATCATCACGTCGGAGGCCTTCACCACGGCGTAGGCCGGGCCGCCGGCCACGAGCTTGAGGGCATCGACCGCCTCGTTGGTGATCGCGGCGGTGACCACCTGGCCGGGGCTGATCTCGATCTTCACGTGGGCGGTGGTCGAGCCCTTGTCGACCGAGACCACGGTGCCCTTGAGGACGTTGCGCGCGCTGATCTTCATGCTGTCGTGCTCCGAAGCTCACTCGGCCGAATCGGGCCGCATCCGGCGCGTGTCCTACAGCATGGCGCGGGTCGGCGCGACCACCCGGGGGCGGGGGGACAGGTCCGTCACGCGCTCGCAGCCAGGACGGATTGCCGCTCGAACAGGGCGCGGTAGGCCCCGCCCGGGCGGCGCATCAGGTCGGCGTGGGGGCCATCCTCGACGATGCGGCCGTGGTCGAACACGAGGATGCGGTCGAGCGCCTGCACGGTCGAGAGCCGGTGCGCGATCACGAGCGCGGTGCGGCCGTGCATCAGCCGCGCCATCGCCTCCTGCACCAGGGCCTCGGATTCCGAATCGAGGCTCGAGGTCGCCTCGTCGAGGATCAGGATCGGCGCATCCGCCAGGAAGGCGCGGGCCAGCGCCACCCGCTGGCGCTCGCCGCCCGAGAGCTTGACCCCGCGCTCGCCGACCAGGGTGGCGTAGCCATCGGGCAGCCGGGCGATGAAGGCGTGCGCGTTGGCGAGCCGGGCCGCCCGCTCGATCGCCTGCGCCGAGGCGCCGGGCCGGGCATACGCGATGTTCTCGGCGAGCGAGCGGTGGAACAGCACCGGCTCCTGGGGCACGATCGCGACCTGCGCCCGCAGGCTGTCCTGGCTCGCCGCCGCCACGTCCTGCCCGTCGATGGTCACGCGCCCGCCCGAGACGTCGTAGAGCCGCTGGATCAGCTTGACGAAGGTGGTCTTGCCCGAGCCCGAGCGGCCGACCAGCCCGACCCGCTGGCCCGCCGGGATCGTCACCGACAGCCCGTCGTAGAGCGGATGCCCGTGGGCGCCGTAGTGGAAGCGCACGGCCTCGAAGCGGATCGTCCCGCCCGCGACCGCGAGCGGGGCCGCCCCCGGCCGGTCGGCGACGCCGAGGGGCTCGTCCGCCAGCGCGACCAGTTCCTCCATCTCGTTGACCGCCCGCTGCAGGTGGTTGATGTGGCCGCCGATGTCGCGCAGGTAGCCGTGCACCACGAAGGTGGTGGTGAGCACGTAGGCGACGTCGCCCGGGCTCGCCTCCCCGCGCCACCACAGCCACAGGGCGGTGGCCACGATCGCGGTGCGCAGGGCGAGCAGCAGCCCGAGCTGGCCGGTGCCGCTCCACGTGATGATCATCCAGGTGCGGTGCGTGCGCCGCTGCCACCTGGCCAGGAGCCGGCCGAGGCGCGCCTCCTCCCGGGCCTCCGCGCCAAAGGCCTTGACCACGGCGTTGTTGCCGATCGCGTCGCTGAGGGCGCCGCCGAGCCGCGTGTCGAGGGCGTTCGAGAGCGCGGAGGCGGGGGCGATGACCCGGGTCGCCAGGAGCGCGGTGGCGCCGACATAGGCGGCGGCGCCCAGCGCCACCACGGCGCCGAGGGCCGGCCAGTGCAGGCCGAGCACGAGGGCGGTGCCGAGCAGCACCACCAGGGCGGGCAGCAGCGCCAGCAGCAGCGTGTCGTTGAGCCCGTCGAGGGCCCACATGCCGCGCGAGATCTTTCTCACGGTGGAGCCCGAGAAGGTGTTGGCGTGCCACTCGGTCGAGAAGCGCTGGACCCGGGCGAAGCCGTCCCGGGCCATATCGCTCATGGTGTGGAGGGTGAGCGGCACCACCAGGCTCCAGGCGACGTGCCGCAGCAGCGCGGTGGCGAGGCCCAGCGCCGTCATCGCCAGGAAGGCGGGCAGCGCCGCCTCCAGCGCCGCCTGCCGCTCGGGCCCGGTGAGCGCGTCGACCAGCCGGCCGGCATAGAGCGGCAGCAGCACCTCCGCGAAGGTCGCCAGGGTGATCGCGCCGGAGAGGCCGGCCACGAGGGGCCAGCGCCGGCGCCAGCCGCGGACGACGAAGGCGAGCACGCGGCGGACCGCGCCCACCCGCCGGGGAGGGGACAGGGACATGTACAAGCCCGACGCGTCGGCGTCGGCTCCGGGAAACGCCGGCCCGGCATCGGATGCGACGCGGGCGGGCGCGGTCAGACGGGGGAGAGGCTCGGGGACGCCGGGGCCGTGAGGCCGGGCGCCAGCGGTCGGCGGCTAGCCGATCCGCGCGCGGGCTCGGACGATCCCTGCGGGGCGGACGGCATAGACGATGCTCATGCGGTCTCCTCCCTCATGCGAGCGCGACAGTGCCGAGGCTAGGGGAACCGGAAACGATTCGCAACGGCGGAAGACCGCACGTCGAGATGACGGTTGAAGCGCGATCGGAACGGCTGGTGAGGGTGGGAAGCGGCGAGACCGATTTCGGTCGCCAAATGCTTCAAGCGGACATCAACATCGTCCGCTCAGCAGGATCTCGGCGACTTCGGGCACGTCTCGGGTCGCCCGCTCGCACAGTCCGGCAAGATCCGCACCTGAGAAGGCGTGCATGTAAAGGGGGTGGAGGGCCATCTCGACGAACCGTGCCGCCAGCGGTGTTGCATCCGTCACCGCCGCGTTGGAGCCGTCCGTCGCCAAGCACTGCGCGATGCAGCGGACGCATCCGCCAAAGCCGATCCGGAACCCCTCGCGACCGAGTTCGGGAAACGCCTTCGCCTCGGCGATGGTGAGGCGCATCAGGGCGATGCTCTCCTCGGCCAGGGTTAGGTTGGCGAGTTCGATCCCGACCTGGACGAGGCGTTCCTTGGGCGTCCCGTTCGTCGGGACGATGGCCATTCGGGCCTGTAGTTCGTCGACGTAGCGCAGCACCACCGCCGAGAAGAGCGCCTCCTTGGTCGGAAAGCGCGCGTACAGCGTCGTCTTCCCGGTGTGGGCGAGATCGGCGATCTGATCGACTGTCGTGCGGCCAAACCCCTGCTCCAGGAACAGGGACGAGGCGACGGTGATGATGCGTTCCTCGATCTGTCCGGCCTGGTCAGCGCGCGGGCGTCCACGGCGCGGGCGGTCCGGTGCCGAAGGGACGGGGGTACGCTTGCCGGATTGGTCCAAGATCGGAACCGATTTTGCTGGGGGACGCATGCACCAAAGGTGGTGCGTTCGAACGGCCAAGCCAAGTCGTCCCACACGGCCGTCCACCTGAGATGGCGAGCGGCGACCGACCTGCGCGAGGGGGCGGAGCGCCGGCCGGTCGCCGTCATCACATGGCCGGTGGCCCCGTGATCCCTGTCGCCGTCGGGCTAAGCGGCCTGCTTGCCGACCGCGGCCTCGGCGGCCTTTGCGTAACGCTCTTCCAGCGCCTTGCTCTCCTGGCCAAGGCGCTCGAACTCCTCGGCCTGCTTGGAGAGGCAAAGTGCCTTTGCGTAAATCACGTGGCACTGGAAGGCGGTGGCCACGTAGGTGAGGCCCGCTCGGGCACCGAAGGCGATGGCGACGTCGCGTGTCTCGTCGTCCTGGGCAGCCTTGACAGACATCTCCGTGCCTTCGGCGATGCCGGCCTGGATACGGTCCTTGAAGTCGTTCGGCTGGGTGTCGAGCTCCTTCAGGAAGCCGATCATCGCCTGCTGCTGGCGGCCGCACAGCGCCGCGCCCTCTGCGGCCAGCTTCTTGAACGCGGGATCGGTGAACTGCCCCTCGGCCTGGGAGGCTGCCGTCTTGCCCTGCTCGGAAGCCGAACGGTAGGCCTGGAGGCCGGCGATGTACCAGGTCTTGATCGTGTCGTGGGACATTCGGATTGCCTGTCTGTTGCGCCGTACGGCCAGCCACGTCCGAAGGTGGGGCGGTCCGAAGGCGATGCCCGGAGCATTAATAGGACGATATCGTCCTATTATGGGAAGTCGCAGTTCGGCCCATGGTTCCTGGCCGGTTCCGATTTTTGATCTTGGCCTTCAGCCGGCGACGGCGTCGTTGAGGTAGTCCACCAGGGGCTGGGCCGCCTTGAAGGTCTCAACGACCACGTCGAGGGCGTCCTCGCCCTGGAGCTGCTTGTTCGTCAGCTTCCGGTTGGCGCAGAACCCCTTCATGCGCAAATATTCGATGGCCGGGTGGTCGGGATCGTATCCCTGGGGCGCACGCTTGAGCTCGCCCGGGCTCGTCAGCCCTTCGGGGAACATCGCCTTCATCTCGCGGGACCCGACGACGCCGGTCCACTTCGGCAGCGACGCCGCGATCCGCTTGCGGATGTGGTCGAGCGCCTTCGGCTCGGTCGTGAAGATGCCCCCGCCCGCATAGCAGCCGCCCGGCTCGACATGGAGGTAGTAAGAGGCCGACCCCTGGTAGTCGCCGACGCTGTTGAGCATCACGAACAGGTCGGTCTTGTAGGGCGGCTTGCCCTTGGCGAAGCGCATGTCCCGGTTGATGCGGGTCACGCACTTCGTCGGCTCGGCGTTCGCCTTCTTCACCTTGGGATCGAAGCGGGACGCCGCGTCGATCAGGTGGCCTGCCACGTCGACGAGGTTGGATTTCGCGCGCTCGTAGTCGTCACGATGCTCCTCGAACCATTCCTTGTCGTTGTGGGCCGCGATGCCCTTCAGGAAGTCGAAGGTGTGCTTCTCGATCATCTGGGGGCATTCCTTTCGCCGAAGTCGAACGATGGGGTTTCGTGGACCGGACGCGCCCCGAGCGCTGGGGACTTCGCGCGCCAAGCCGCGCGGGCTGCGCGAGCGGCGGCCAGGTGATCGACCAGGGGCGGCGGCAGGGGCGATGCGGGATGCAGCCATGGCTCGTGGGCGAACCCGGCCGGAAGGCTGGTCAGCTCGGGCAACCAGGCGCGGACGTAGCTCTCGTCGGGGTCGAGGTCGCGGCCTTGCTTGACCGGGTTCAGGATGCGCGGCCCGCGATCCTGATTGACCCGGCCGTCGTTGATCGCGACCTGAAGCCAGGTGATGCCGGGCTCGTAGTCGTCGAACATCTCCGCCAGGACCGTCCCGACCTCGAACGGAGGCAAGCCCAGGAGCTGCACCGCATAGGACGCGGCCAGCTGGCGAAGGCGGAAATTGATCCAGCCGGTCGCCTTCAGCTCGCGCATGGCCGCATCAGGCATGGGGATGCCGGTGCATCCGTCCCGCCAGGCTTCGACCCTGTGCCGCATCTCCGGCGTGATCGGGAGCGGACGCAGATCGTCCTCATAGCGGGAAAAGGTCGTCAGGAAGCCGGGACGGTAGCGGACGCGCCCCTTGAAGGCGCCGAAGGATTTCCCCGCGACCGAACGGGCCTGGCCCGGGTTCGCGCGGTGCCAGGCGCGTTCCGCCGCCTCGGTTTCGACCCTCGCCCTGTCGCTGGACAACGTGCCCGCCGCGAAGTGGGTCGAAAGCAGGCTGGTGCTCAGCCGATCTCGGCCCGGCACCCACATGCCGGCCAGGTAATCCCGCTCCGGCAGGCCCCTCAGGAAGGCCCGCAGCAAGGCTATCGGGTGATCGTCCGGCAGCGCCCCCGGTGCGATCTCGGCCGCATCGGATAGGAACGGCGCGTCGGGCCTGGCCCCTCCCGTTCCCTTGCGACGGATCATCTCGCCGTTGACGGTCACCAGCGGGATGCCGACCGCCGCCAACTCGTCCGTCCATTGCCTGTGATGGGCAAGCTCGGCGGCCATGCCATCGGCGGCGTTGCGGATGACCACGGTACATCCATGCCGCCGACAAGCCGCCGCAACGGACGTATCGTCACCAGGGCCACGCACCTCGAAAGGTATGCCTTTGGCCAAGAACTGCGCCTCAAGTCGCGCCTCGGCTGCCTCCTCAAGAGTGCGCCGATGCGGAGTCCGCCTGGGTCGCCCCCGCGCCTCCGGGGCGATGCGCAGCACCGCCATGCCTCCGTAGCCGGTGGTGGCCCGCCGGAGGGCAAGATTGTCCTCAAGCCTCAGATCCTCGGCAAGCCAGAGAAGGACCCTGCAATCGGAGTGTCGGACGGGCGTAGCATGCATCGGAAAGAAATAGGACGATGGCGTACTATTTCAATATCAGGGTCGCAGGTAGGATGCGGAGCGTCCGCTTCTTGGCCAAAAGCTAAAGTCCGCTTCCTGTCCCAAGCCGAAGTGGCCGGACGGCCGACGGACGACCGCTTATGGGAAGCGCTGTTGACGAGTTTGGCGGCTGGGTTGGGTCGAAACCAGCCCCTCCAAAAGGCGCCTCTCTCGTGATCCGCGACAGCTTGCCGGCGACGGGTGCCCCGCTGTCGGGCTGCATCGTCGGGCGTGAGCCCGGACCCGGCTTTGCCATCCCCGAATCCCGCCCGCCACCGGGACAAAACGCTAATCCGGCTCGCCCTCCGGATCGGCCTCAGGCTCCTCCTCGGGGATCGGCGCGGCGCCCCAGGCGGTGAGCGCCGCGTTGAGGTCGTCGAGGACGAAGTGCCGGGCGCTGTCGCGGTCGTAGCCCTCGCCCAGAAGGTCGTCGTAATCGGTGAAGACGTGGCGGGCATAGGCCACCAGGGCGAGGCGCGCGGCGGTCCCGGGGGCGGCTCCGCGCAGGCCGGCGCTCGCCAGCGCCCGGTCCAGGACGGCGTCGGACTCGAAGGCGGGCAGGCGCGGGGCGATGTGGGCCAGCGCCTCGGCCACGGCCGCGCGGCGGTTCAGGGGCGAGGACGAGGTCGAGCACAAGTGGATCTTCTCCGGGATGCGCGCAGGGCCGCCTGCGGCCCGGGCACCATGATTTCGCCGCCGCGGCCGGCTAGGGGGCTGGCCGCCGGTGCGGATACCGGCTCGGGGTGCGCACGCGCATCACGACAAAGGCTTAGCGCCGCATCCAATTGCAACGTGCTCCGGTGCAGCCCTAATGTCATCGGCAGGTGAGGCGGGGCACACAGACAACCCGCCGTCGGGGAGATCAGGTCCATGGCAACGATCCGTCACGCGGTGATCCTGGGCGTGCTGCTCGGGGCGGCGCCGGCCCTGGCCCAGAGCCCGGCGGCCCCGGACGGGTCCCGGGTCGGCCGCAGGATCACCGCCACCGGGCAGACCAAGCCGCCGAGCCCCGCCGCCACGGGTACGGCCCGGCCGGTGAACGAGGTCGCCATGATCAAGGCGCAGAAGGCCGCGGAAGCCCGCTCGAAGGCGTGGGACAGCAAGATGCGCCACACGATGGGCACGATCTGCAACGGCTGCTGAGCCGGATACGAAAAGGGGCCGCCCCTGCGGGCAGCCCCTTCTTTCGCAAGTCCACGGTCCCGAACCGCACCCCGCCGCCGACTCGGCCGCGGGGTGCGATCCCGGGAGACTCAGCGGGAGTAGAACTCGATGACGAGGTTCGGCTCCATCTGCACCGGGTAGGGCACCTCGGACAGGCTGGGGATGCGGGTGACGCGGGCGGTCATCTTGGCGTGATCGGCCTCGATGTAGTCCGGCACGTCACGCTCGGGGAGCTGGGTCGCCACGATGACGATCTCGAGCTGGCGGGAGGATTCCTTGACCTCGATGAGGTCGCCGGCCTTCACCTGATAGCTCGGGATGTTCACCCGGATCCCGTTGACCTTGACGTGGCCGTGGTTGACGAACTGGCGGGCCGCGAACGGGGTCGCCACGAACTTCGCGCGGTACACCACGGCGTCGAGGCGACGCTCGAGCAGGCCGACCAGGTTCTCGCCGGAATCGCCGCGCAGGCGGATCGCCTCGGCGTAGTAGCGGCGGAACTGCTTCTCGGTGATGTTGCCGTAATAGCCCTTGAGCTTCTGCTTGGCGCGCAGCTGCGTGCCGAAGTCGCTCATCTTGCCCTTGCGGCGCTGGCCGTGCTGGCCCGGGCCGTACTCGCGGCGGTTGACGGGGCTCTTCGGGCGGCCCCAGATGTTCTGGCCCATGCGGCGGTCGAGCTTGTGCTTCGCCTGAATCCGCTTTGACATATGTTTCGCGTCCTCTCGTGACCGAGATTGAGGAACGCGCCCTCCTTTTCCCGGACCCTCAAGGCCGGGACGACAGGGCGGGATGATCCCGCCCACGGGTGCGCGTGAAAACGCGACGGGGCCCCGTGCGGAGCCCCATCGACGGCCGGGTCTTTAGGGGATGGGCCGGCCCGGGTCAACCACAGGCGGACTTTCGGAATGGCGGCGACGATGCGGATCAGGCAGGCAGAGGCGGCGGACGCGGCGGCGATCCGGGGTGTGGTGGACGCGGCCTACGCCAAATGGATCCCGCTGATCGGCCGCCTGCCGACGCCGATGCGGGCCGATTACGCGAAGTCTGTGCAGGATCACCGCTTCGACCTTCTGCAGATCGACGAAGAACTGGCCGCCCTGATCGAGACCACGCGAAGGGACGACGAAGGGAACGGCCACCTGCTGGTCGTCAACGTCGCGGTCCACCCGTCTTTCCAGGGCCGGGGCTTCGGGACGACGCTGCTCACCCGCGCGGATACGATCGCCGCCGGGGCCGGCCTGACGCGGCTGCGGCTCTACACGAACAAGAAATACACGGCGAACCTGCGCCTCTACGGATCGCTGGGCTACGAAGTGGAGCGCGAGGAGCCGTATGACGGACCGGGCCGGACCCTGGACGACGACATCACGGTACACATGGTGAAGGCGATCGCTCCGTAACCGGCCTGAACCCGCGATGCCGTCATCCGATGGCAGCGTCGCGGGCGTTAGAAGGGCCGCATGTCCCGCTCGGAACGCCTGTTCGACCTGCTCCACGCCCTGCGCAGCCACCGGCGGCCCGTCAGCGGGCGCGTGCTGGCCGGGGAGACCGGCGTCAGCCTGCGCACCCTGTACCGGGACATCGCGAGCCTTCAGGCGATGGGGGCCGCCATCGAGGGGGAGCCCGGGGTCGGATACGTGCTGAGGCCGGGCTTCCTGCTGCCGCCGCTGATGTTCAGCCCGGAGGAGATCGAAGCGCTGGTCCTGGGATCGCGCTGGGTCGCCGATCGCGCGGATGACCGGCTGAGCAGCGCGGCCCGGAGCGCACTCGCCCGGATCGGCGCGGTCCTGCCCGACGACCTGCGCGAGACCTTCGCGGGTTCGGCGCTGCTGGTCGGCCCCGGCACCGCGGCCCCAGCCGACGCGGTCGACCCCGCCCTGCTGCGCAGGGCGATCCGGACCGAGCGCAAGCTGACACTGCGCTACCGCGACGGGACGGGCGCGGCCTCGGAGCGGGTGGTGTGGCCGTTCGCCCTCGCATTCTTCGACGCCGCCCGGATCCTGGTGGGCTGGTGCGAGCTGCGCCAGGGCTTCCGGCACTTCCGCACCGACCGGACCGCCGAAGCCCAGCTGAGCGACGCGCGCTATCCGCGGCGCCGGCAGGCCCTGCTCAAGGACTGGCGACGCACCGAGGGGATCATAGACCCCGCCGCTTGATGCTGCCGGAAACTGGCAGGGGCGCTGGATATCGAGGTCGCGCATCCACCGACAGGAGCGACCGATGGCCGAACCCAGCAACATCCTTCTCTACGTCACAGACCCGGAGGCCAGCGCGCGCCTCTACGCGACCCTCCTGGACCGAGAACCGGTCGAGGCGAGCCCGACCTTCGTGCTGTTCGCGCTGCCCTCGGGCCTGGCGCTGAGCCTGTGGGCGCGAAGCGGAGTGGTGCCGGCCCCCACGCAAGCGGGCGGCGGAGGCGAAATCGGCTTCCGGGTGCACGGGGCCGCGCGCGTGGACGCGCTCCACGACGCCTGGCGGGCGAAGGGCGCCGAGATCGTCCTGGCACCGACGGATCTCGATTTCGGCCGCAGCTTCGTCGCCGTCGATCCGGACGGGCATCGCCTGCGGGTCTATGCGCGAACCGAGGATCAATGAGCGACCTTCGGCGTGAATGCTGCGCGGAGCCCTGCTATCGGGCTCCGCCCCGATACCCCGCCAAAGGGCTGAGCCCTTTGGAAACCCGGATCGGTCAGGTCACCACGCTCGGCTCGGCCCGGCCGGTGCGGGGCTCGATCTCCGCGACGGCGCGGGCCGCCGCCACGACCGGGGCCAGCACCTCGGAGACGGGCAGGTCGAGCCGGGTCGGATCGGCCTCGTAGCGCTCCAGATAGACCCGGAGCGTCGCCCCGGCGGTGCCGGTGCCCGAGAGACGGAAGACCACGCGGGCATCCTCGGCGAAGCCGATGCGGATACCCTGGTGCTCGGTGAGCGAGCCGTCGACGGGATCGCGGTAGGCGAACTCGTCGGCCGTCGAGACCGTGAGGTCGCCGAGCCGCGTGCCCGGCAGACCGGCGAGCTTTTCCCGGAGCGCATCCATCAGGCCGTTGGCGGCGTCGGAATCCACCTCCTCGTAGTCGTGGCGGGCGTAGTAGTCGCGGCCGTGGGTGCGCCAATGCGCCCGCACCAGCGCGTCGGCGCGCTCGCCGGTGGCGGCCAGGATGTTGAGCCAGAGCAGCACCGCCCACAGCCCGTCCTTCTCGCGCACGTGGTTCGAGCCGGTGCCGGCGCTCTCCTCGCCGCACAGGGTGATCAGGCCGGCATCGAGAAGATTCCCAAAGAACTTCCAGCCGGTGGGCGTCTCGTAGGCCTGGATGCCCAGAGCCGCCGCGACCCGGTCGGCGGCGCGGCTCGTGGGCATCGAGCGGGCGATGCCGGCGAGCCCACCCGCGTAGCCCGGCGCCCGGTGGGCGTGGGCGGCAAGGAGCGCGAGGCTGTCGCTCGGCGTCACGAACAGGCCCGGGGCCACGATCATGTTGCGGTCGCCGTCGCCGTCGGACGCCGCGCCGAAATCGGGGGCGTCCGCCCCCTGCATCAGGTCGAACAGGTCGTGGCAATGGACCGGGTTCGGATCCGGGTGATGGCCACCGAAATCTTCTTTTGGAATGGCGTTGACGACCGTCCCCCGAGGCGCGCCGAGCATGCCTTCGAGGATGGCGACCGCGTAGGGGCCGGTCACCGCGCTCATCGCGTCGAACCGCATGCGGAAGCCGGAGGCGAACAGGCGCGACACGGCGTCGAAGTCGATCAGCGTGCGCATCAGTTCGGCGTAGTCGGCCACCGGGTCGATGATCGCGACCGTCATGGCGCCGAGCCGGATCTCGCCCAGGGTGTCGAGGTCGAGATCCGGCGCCTCGACCAGGCTGTAGCGGGTGAGCGCCTTGGCCCGTTCGAAGATCGCGTTGGTCATGGTCTCGGGCGCGGGACCGCCGTTGGCGGCATTGAACTTGATGCCGAAATCGCCGTCCGGCCCGCCCGGGTTGTGGCTCGCCGACAAGATGATGCCGCCGATCGCCTGGGCCTTGCGGATCACGCAGGAGGCGGCCGGGGTCGAGAGCAGGCCGCCGCGTCCGACCAGCACCCGGCCGAACCCGTTGCCGGCGGCGAGCCGCAGCGTCTTCTGCACCACCTCGCGGTTGAGGAAACGCCCGTCACCGCCGAGCACCAGGGTCGCGCCCGCCTTGTCGGGCAGGGTGTCGAAGATCGCCTGGACGAAGTTCTCGACGTAGTTCGGCTGCCGGAACACGGGCACCTTCTTGCGCAAGCCGGAGGTGCCCGGCTTCTGATCGGGGAAGGGCGTGGTGGCGACGGTCGTCGGGGTCGTCATGGGCGGGCGTCTCCCGGGTTCTCCCGCCTCAATGCCCGCGCGGAGGCGCGGCGTCACCCGCGTCGGCGACAGAGGCGGGGGTTTTTTCACGCGCTTTCGCCGGATCGGGCAACGGAACCCGCCTCCTGTCCGCCGGCGGCCGCTCCGGACCGTTGCGCCGATCGACACCCGTCGGTTGAATCACCGGAGCCGCCGAACAAGGCGGGCCGGAGGAAACCATGGCGGACAGAGTGGTGCAGAAGGATCCGAACGGGGCGCGGCCGGGCAGGGGCCTGGCCCGACGCCAGCTGGTCGGGGCGCTCGCCGCCGGGGTGGCGGTCGCGGGCTCACCGGCCCCGTCGGCGGCCGCGCCCGCGAGCCGGCTGCAGACGGAGGAATTCCGGCTGCCGTGGAGCGAGCCGGGCGTCGAGATCTACGTCCGCAACAAGCGCCCTGCCGGGATCGACCGGTTTCCGGGCGACCGGATCCTGCTCTACGTGCACGGATCCACCTACCCGTCGTCCACGGCCTTCGACCTGCCGCTGGGCGGCATGTCGGCCATGGACTACCTCGCGGGCCTCGGCTTCGACGTCTACCTCGTGGATCTGCCGGGCTACGGCCTGTCCGGACGCCCGGCCGCGATGGACGCGCCGCCGGCCGACAACCCGCCGCTCATGCGCACGCAGGACGCCGCAAAGGTGGTGGGGCAGGTCGTGGACTTCATCACCAAGAGGCGCGGGGTCGAGAAGATCGACCTGATGGGCTGGTCCTGGGGGACTTCCACCATGGGCCTCTACACCAGCACCCACAACGATCGGGTCAACCGGCTCGTCCTGTACGCGCCGCAATGGCTGGCGCGCACGCCGGGCCTGATCGGCGGCGGCGGCCCGGTGGGGGCCTATCGCAGCGTGAGCCGGGACAGCGCCCGGACGCGCTGGCTGACCGGCGTCCCCGAGGACAAGAAGTCCGACCTGATCCCGGCGGGCTGGTTCGACCAATGGGCCGACGCGACCTTCGCCACCGATCCGGTCGGCGCGAAGCAAGCGCCGCCGGTCCTGCGCGCCCCGAACGGCACGGTCGCCGACAAGGACGCCTACTGGGCGGCCGGCAAACCGCTCTACGACCCGGGCGACATCCGCGTGCCGGTGCTGATCATCCACGCCGAGTGGGACGCGGACCTGCCGAGCTACCAGGCACAGGAGTATTTCGCCAAGCTCACCCACGCCCCCTACAAGCGCTTCGTCGAGCTGGGGGAGGGCACCCATACGGTGATGATGGAGAAGAACCGCATGCAATTCCTCCACGCGGTCGGAGCCTTCCTCACGGAGGCGGACCCGACCGCGCTGAACTGAGCGGCGTCCCGTCTCCCCGCGTTCGGGGAGACGGGCCCCGATCTACTCCGCGGCCTGACGCGCCGCGTAGCCCAACCGCTCGTTCAGCGCGCGGATCAGCTTGACCGCGGCTTCGGCGATCACCGTACCGGGCGGGAAGATCGCCGAGGCGCCGGCCGCCACTAGGGCATCGTAGTCGCCCGGCGGGATCACGCCGCCGATGGCGATCATCACGTCGTCGCGGCCCTGCTCGGTGAGCGCCGCCTTCAGCTCCGGCACCAGGGTGAGGTGCCCGGCGGCGAGCGACGAGACGCCGACGATGTGCACGTCGTTCTCCACCGCCTGCCGGGCGGCCTCGTCCGGGGTGGCGAAGAGCGGTCCGATATCCACGTCGAAGCCGAGATCGGCGAACGCCGAGGCGATGACCTTCTGGCCACGGTCGTGCCCGTCCTGGCCCATCTTGGCGACCAGGATGCGCGGCCGGCGGCCGTCATTCTCCTCGAACGCCTCGACCAGCGCCCGGACTTCCTCGACCACTGGCGACATGCCCCCCACCTCGCGCTTGTAGACGCCGGAGATCGAGCGGATCTCGGCGCGGTGCCGGCCCCAGGCCTTCTCCAGGGCCTCGGAAATCTCACCCACGGTGGCCTTGGCGCGGGCCGCGTCCACGGCCAGAGCCAGCAGGTTCTCGTTCGTGTCGGCGGCGTTGGTCAGCGCCTCGAGCCGGGCCGTGACCGCCGCCTCGTCGCGCTCCGAGCGCAGCCGCTTGAGCTTGTCGATCTGGAGGCGGCGGACATTGCCGTTGTCGACCCGCAGGAGGTCGATCGCCATGTCGTCGTCGGACTTGAACTTGTTGATGCCCACGATGGTCTGGCGGCCGGAATCGATCCGTGCCTGCGCCCGGGCCGCGGCCTCCTCGATCCGCAGCTTGGGGATGCCGGCCTCGATCGCCTTGGCCATGCCGCCGAGCTGGTCGACCTCGCGGATATGCTCCCAGGCCCGGGCCACGATGTCGGCGGTCAGCTTCTCCACGTAGTAGGAGCCGCCCCACGGATCGGCGATCCGGGTGGTGCCGCTCTCCTGCTGCAGGAACAGCTGGGTGTTGCGGGCGATCCGGGCGGAGAAGTCGGTGGGGAGCGCCAGCGCCTCGTCCAGAGCGTTGGTGTGCAGCGACTGCGTGCCGCCCTGCGTCGCCGCCATCGCCTCGATGTTGGTGCGGGTGACGTTGTTGAACACGTCCTGGGCGGTGAGCGACCACCCGGAGGTCTGCGAGTGGGTGCGCAGCGCCAGCGACTTCTCGGACTTCGGATCGAACCCCTTGACCAGCTTCGCCCAGATCAGGCGCGCGGCCCGCATCTTGGCGATCTCCATGAAGAAGTTGGTCGAGATCGCCCAGAAGAACGACAGGCGCGGGGCGAACTGGTCGATGGTCAGGCCAGCCGCGAGCCCGGCCTTGATGTACTCGACGCCGTCGGCCAGCGTGTAGGCGAGCTCAAGGTCGTTCGTCGCCCCGGCCTCCTGCATGTGGTAGCCGGAGATCGAGATCGAGTTGAACTTCGGCATATTCTTGGACGTATACGCAAAGATATCGGAAATAATCCGCATCGATCCCTTGGGGGGATAGATATACGTGTTGCGGACCATGAACTCCTTGAGGATGTCGTTCTGGATCGTACCGGCGAGTTTCTGGGGCGGCACGCCCTGCTCCTCGGCGGCGACGATGTAGAGCGCGAGGATCGGCAGCACCGCGCCGTTCATCGTCATCGACACCGTCATCTCGTCGAGCGGGATGCCGGAGAACAGCGTCCGCATGTCGTAGATCGAGTCGATCGCCACCCCGGCCATGCCGACATCGCCCGAGACCCGGGGGTGGTCGGAATCGTAGCCGCGGTGCGTGGCGAGATCGAAGGCCACCGACAGGCCCTTCTGCCCGGCCGCGAGGTTGCGCCGATAGAACGCGTTCGAATCCTCGGCCGTGGAGAAGCCGGCATATTGCCGGATCGTCCAGGGCTGGGTCACGTACATGGTCGGGTAGGGGCCGCGCAGGAACGGCGCGATGCCGGGATAGGTGTCGAGGAACTCCAGGCCCTCCCGGTCCTCCGGCCCGTACCGGCCCTTCACCGGAATGCCCTCCGGGGTCATCCAGGGCTCGGGCAGCGTGGGCGATGCCACCGCAAGCGGCTCGCCGACCCAAGACATCTCGGCGAAGTTCGGAATGCGGGTGGTCATGTGGGTGACTCGTTGTGGCGTTTGTCACCCTATTATAGACGCCCCCGGAAACCGGGCTACTCCCCTCCAGGTCTAGACGTCCGCCGGCCGCGCAGGATGTAGATCGCTGCACCGGCCAGCATCAGCGCCATCCCGTACCAGGTCAGCGCATAGACGAGGTGGCTGTTCGGGAAGGCGATCACCGTGAGCCCGCCCACCGGCAGGCCGCCGGAATTGGGCGCCGCGTCGGCGTCGACGAAGTAGGGGGCGACGTCGGTCAGGCCTTTTGCCGCCGCGATGGCGGCCACGTCGCGCGAATACCAGCGCCCATCCTTCGGGTCGTTCGACCGCAGGAACGCGCCACCGGGCTCGGTCAGTCGCAGGAGGCCGGTCACCCGCGCATCCCCCGCCACCTGACCGGCCAGCCGGGTCGCGGGATCCCGGTTCGGCCCCGGCACGAAGCCGCGGTTGACCAGCACGAGGGTGCCGTCGGGCCGGCGGAGCGGCGTCAGCACCCAGAAGCCGCCGCCCCGCTCGGTGACGGCCTGGACCAGCGTCTCCCGGTCGTGGAGGAAGGTGCCGGACAGCCGGACATGCCGGTAGGCGTCGTCGGGGCCGACCCGTGGCCATTCGGCTGGGCCGGGAGCCGGCACCGCCGGGGCGTGGACCCGGGTATCGACCCGGGCGATCAGGTCGAGCTTCCAGGCCCGGCGCTGGACCTGCCACGTCCCGAGCCCGACGAGGACGACGAACACGAAGGCGGCGGCCGCGCCGAACACGAAGCGCCGCGCGAACGAAAGCGGGGCCGGGGAGGGGCCCGGACCGGAGCCCCCCGCCGACCCCGAGGGGATCACGTCCGCACGCCCGCTCAGCGGGCGTTGTTCATGACGTCGTGGGCATCCATCGGCATCATGTTGTGGTTGAGGTGGTACATCACCCAGACCGAGCCCGCGAGCATGATCACCACCACCATGATGGTGAAGATCAGGGCCAGGAAGGTCCAGCCGCCCTCGGACTTGGTGTTCATGTGCAGGAAGTAGATGACATGCACGACCATCTGCACGCCGCCCAGCGCCAGGATCACCAGGGTGGTGACGAGGCTGTTGTCGAGCACGTTGCCCATCACCAGCCAGAACGGGATCACCGTCAGGATGACCGACAGGACGAAGCCGGTGATGTAGCTGCCGAAGCTGCCGTGCCCGCCCTCGCTGTGGGCGTGGGCGTCATGGGTATCCGGACCGTGACCGGTCAGGTGGTGCGCGTCGGCGCTCATTCGAGCACTCCCATCAGGTAGACGACCGTGAACACCCCGATCCAGATCAGGTCGAGGAAGTGCCAGAACATCGACAGGCACATCAGGCGCCGCTTGTTCTCGACGATCAGGCCGTGCTTGCGCAGCTGAACCAGCAGCACGACCAGCCAGAGGATGCCGACCGAGACGTGCAGGCCGTGCGTCGCCACCAGGGTGTAGAACGACGACAGGAAGGCGCTGCGCCAGGGCGGCGCGCCCTCATGGAACAGGTGGACGAACTCCCGGATCTCCAGGGCCACGAAGGCCACGCCGAACAGGCCGGTGATCGCGAGCCAGATCTGCGTCGGCTTGATCCGGTCCCGGTCCATCTCCAGCATGGCGAAGCCGTAGGTGATGGACGAGAACAGCAGCATCGCGGTGTTCACCGCGATGCCCGGCAAGTCGAACAGCTCCTTGGGAGTCGGCCCGGCCGCGTAGCTGCGGCCGAGCACGCCGTAGGTCGCGAACAGGGTCGCGAAGATGAGGCAGTCGCTCATCAGGTAGAGCCAGAACCCGAGCATCGTCGAGCCCTCGGAGTGATGGCCCTCCTCGTCGGTCTGGTAGAAGACCGGCGCCGCAGCGCCGGGGGGTGCAGTCTCCGCGTGCATCATCGGATCACGCCATCTCCAGCTCGCGCGTCCTCTGACCTTCCGTCCGACTGACCGTGTCGGCAGGAATGTAGAAGTCGCGCTTGTAATTAAAGGTGTGAAGGATCGCGACGACGAGGATCGCCACGAAGCTGAGCGCCGCCAGCCACCAGACGTACCAGACCATGGCCAGGCCGAAGGTGAAGTTCAGTCCAGCCAGGATGGCACCGGTCGCGGTGTTCTTGGGCATGTGGATCGGCTTGTACCCGGTCATCGGCCGGGCGAAGCCGCGGTTCTTCATGTCCCACCACGCGTCGGAATCGTGGACCACCGGGGTGAAGGCGAAATTGTAGTCCGGCGGCGGGGAGGAGGTGGACCATTCGAGGGTTCGGCCGCCCCACGGGTCGCCGGTCAGGTCGCGCAGCTTCTCGCGATTGCGGATCGAGACCACGAACATGATGATCTGCGAAGCGATCCCGCAAGCGATCAGCGCCGCGCCGCCAGCCGCGATCACGAACCAGATCTGAAGCGACGGGTCGTCGAAGTGCTGCATCCGCCGGGTCACGCCCATCAGGCCGAGCACGTAGAGCGGCATGAAAGCGACGTAGAACCCGCTCACCCAGAACACGAGGGCCATCTTGCCCCAGAACTCGTCGAGCTTGAACCCGAAGGCCTTGGGGAACCAGAAGGTCACGCCGGCGAACATGCCGAACAGCACGCCGCCGATGATCACGTTGTGGAAGTGCGCGATCAGGAACAGCGAGTTGTGGAGCACGAAGTCGGCCGGGGGCACCGCCAGGAGGACGCCGGTCATGCCGCCGATCACGAAGGTGACGATGAACGCCACCACCCACATCATCGGCACCTCGAACCGGATCCGGCCGCGGTACATCGTGAACATCCAGTTGAAGATCTTCGCGCCCGTCGGGATCGAGATGATCATCGTCGTGATCCCGAAGAACGAGTTCACGTCGGCGCCCGAGCCCATGGTGAAGAAGTGGTGCAACCACACCAGGTAGGCGAGGATGGTGATCACCACGAGCGCGTAGACCATCGACGTATAGCCGAACAGCCGCTTGCCGCAGAACGTCGAGGTGATCTCCGAGAACACCCCGAAGGCCGGCAGGATCAGGATGTAGACCTCCGGGTGGCCCCAGATCCAGATCAGGTTGAAGTACAGCATGGCGTTGCCGCCAAGGTCGTTCGTGAAGAAGTGGGTGCCGACGTAGCGGTCGAGCGACAGCATAGCCAGGACGGCCGTCAGGATCGGGAAGGCGGCCACGATCAGGATGTTGGTGCACAGCGACGACCAGACGAAGATCGGCAGCTTCATCATGGTCATGCCGGGCGCGCGCATCTTCACGATGGTCGCGATCAGGTTGATGCCCGACAGCAGCGTCCCGATACCGGCGATCTGCAGCGCCCAGATGTAGTAGTCGACGCCGACGCCGGGGCTCATGGCAGCCCCCGAGAGCGGCGGGTAGGCGAGCCAGGTGGCGCGCGAGAACTCGCCGACGAACAGCGACACCATCACCAGGATGCCGCCGGCCACCGTCATCCAGAAGCTGAAGTTGTTCAGGAACGGGAAGGCCACGTCGCGGGCGCCGATCTGCAGCGGCACCGCGAAGTTCATGAGCCCCGTGACGAACGGCATCGCCACGAAGAAGATCATGATCATGCCGTGGGCGGTGAAGATCTGGTCGTAGTGGTGCGGCGGCAGGAAGCCCTGCTCCGAACCGAACGCCACCGCCTGCTGCGAGCGCATGAGCAGCGCGTCGGCGAAGCCGCGCAGCAGCATGATCAGCGCGAAGATGCAGTACATGATACCGATCTTCTTGTGGTCGATGGACGTGACCCAGTCACGCCACAGCGGCCCCCAGAAGCGGAAATACGTGATGACGCCCAGCACGGCGAGTCCGACCACGGCCACGCCGGCGAACGTCGCCTGCAGGATCGGCTCGTGATACGGGATCTGCTCGATCGTAAATCGACCGAGGATCAACTGCTGTAGGTCGAGGTTTGCGAACATGGGATCGGCCCGTTCAATGGGTTCGACGGCGACCGCCGGTTTTACGGTGTGGGGCTCGCGTTCACGCGAGCATTCTTACTGGTTGAGCTGCTTGGGCGCGATCTGCCCGCCCTCGCTCTGGCCCTGGCTGTCGGGGGCCTTGACCTCAGGGGTCTTCTCCTGCCCAGGCAGCGCATTCTCGCCCTGGCCGCGCGAGTCCGGGTTGCCCATGTCGGGCCTGGGCTTCATGCCCTGAGGCTGCGTCTGCCCATGCGGGCCGGTCCCGGATGCCGGCCCCGTCGCGCCGGGAGCCTCGTTGCCGCGATCGGCCATGCGGTTGTCGTACTGCAACCGGTCGTAGTTGGCCTCGGCCTCTGCCCCGGACGCGCCGCCCCGGGCGTCGATCTTCACCATCTCACCGACGCACATCTGCTCCGGCCGGGGGCACATGCCGATGATCCGGTCGTACAGGCCCTTGGCGTAGGACTTGTAGAAGCGGGACGGCTCGGACTCGCTCGGCTTCTCCAGCTCGAGATAGGCCTCCTGGGTCAGCTCGCCGCCCTGCGCCTTGGTCTTGGCGACCCACTGATCGAAGGCCTCGTTGGTCACGCCGTTGAACTTGAAGAACATGTTCGAGAAGCCGGCGCCGCTGTAGTGCGCCGAGCGGCCCTCATAGGAACCCTCTCGGTTGATCACCGCGTGGAGCTGTGTCTGCATGCCCGGCATCGCGTAGACCATGCCGGCGAGCGTCGGGATGTAGAACGTGTTCATCACGTCGGTGGCGGTGATCTTGAACTGGATCGGCCGGTCCACCGGGGCGGCGAGCTCATTCACCGTGGCGATCCCGTATTGCGGGTAGAGGAACAGCCACTTCCAATCCATCGCCACCACCTCGACCTGCAGCGGCTCGACGCCGGCCGGGACGTCGCGCTTCGCGTCGATCTTGCTGAGCGGCCGGAACGGATCCAGGGTGTGGGTCCCGATCCAGGTGAGGGCGCCGAGCGCGATGATGATCATCAGGGGCGCCGTCCAGATCAGCACCTCGAGCTGCGTCGAGTGGTGCCATTCGGGATCGTACACCGCGTCCTTGTTTGTGGCGCGGTAGCGCCAGGCGAAGAACAAGGTGAAGAAGATCACCGGGACGATGATCAGGAGCATCAGCCCGGTGGCCGCCAGCACGAGGTTGCGCTGCTGCTCGGCGACGTAGCCGGCCGGGCTCATGACCACGAGGTTGCAGCCACCCAGCAACGCCAGGATCGGCGGCAGGGCGAGGAGCGGCACGAGCCGACGTGCGAGGCCGCTCCGGCGGTCGCTGGGCTCGATCCTGTCCGGGAGAGGGGTCGAAGAGGTCACAGCACTCGTCTCTTTATCCCACGCCGCGTGCGCGGCATCCGCGCCGTGTCGCGTCTGCGGCACGGCCGACAACGTCTGGAAGAAGGCGCGCAGCCTGCGCCGCGCGCTGCCGGCTACATCTGGCGCATCTCGGAGCGGTCGAGGAACAAGGCCGCGAGGGTGCAGACCGCGCCGGACAACAGGTAGACGCCGACCATGGCCAAGCCGTAGCGCTGCGACAGGAACAGCGCCACCAGCGGGGCGAAGCCGGCACCGACCAGCCAGGCGAAGTCGGAGGTCAGCGCGGCGCCGGTGTAGCGGTAGTGGTTGCCCAACCGGGCCGTCACCGCGCCGGCGGTCTGGCCGTAGGCGAGGCCGAGCAGCATGAAGCCGATCGTGACGTAGATGGTCTGGCCGATCGCGCTCTCGCCGAACAGGAGCGGCGCGATGATGCTGCCGACCGCAAAGAACCCGATCAGCGAGGCGCTCATGATCAGGCAGTTGCGGCGGCCGATCTGGTCGGCGATCAGCCCGGAGGCGGCGATCGCGCCGGCACAGACGATGGCCCCGGAGAACTGCACGATCAGGAACTCGCCGGGCGAGCGGCTGCTGGTGTTGTTGAGTGCCAGCCAGGCGATCGGGAAGATCGTCACGAGGTGGAACAGGGCGAAGCCGGCGAGCGGCACGAAGGCGCCGCGGATCACGTCGGCGGCATGGTGCCGGAACAGCTCCAGGGCCGGGACCGGGCGGAGCCGGTCCAGGTCCATCATCCGGGCGAATTCGTCGGTGGCGACCAGGCGCAGCCGGGCGAACAGGGCGACGACGTTGATGGTGAAGGCGCAGTAGAACGGGAAGCGCCAGCCCCAATCGATGAAGTCGGCCTCGTCGAGGTTGACCAGGAAGAACGCGAACAACGCGCTCGCTACCATGAAGCCCAGGGGCGCGCCGAGCTGCGGGATCATCGCGTACCAGCCGCGGCGCTCCCGGGGCGCGTTCATGGCGAGCAGGGAGGCGAGCCCGTCCCAGGCGCCGCCCAGTGCCAGGCCCTGAAGGATCCGGAGGACCGCCAGGAGGTAGACGGAAGATATGCCGATGCTATCGTAGCGCGGCAGGAAACTGACCGCCGCCGTGGCGCCCCCGAGCAGGAACAGCGCGATCGTGAGCTTGACGCTGCGCCCGTGCCGGCGATCGATCGCCATGAAGATCACGGAGCCGATCGGCCGGGCGATGAAGGCCAGGGCGAAGATCGAGAACGCGTACAGCGTGCCGGTCAGCGGATCGACGAAGGGGAAGAATACCTTCGGGAAAACCAGCACGCAGGCGATGCCGAATACGAAGAAGTCGAAGTATTCGGACGCGCGGCCGATGACCACGCCGATGGCGATCTCGTTTGGGTGGACCTTGTGGTCCCCCATCGCCTGCTGAGCATCGCGCTCCAGGGTCGTGGCCGAGGCCATTGGGGTGTTCGCACTCATGGTTGACTGCCGCCCTCGCCGCGCGCCCGTTCGGGCGCCATGGCCGGAACCGCCTCATGCGGCATGTCCAGAGGTATCGCAACCGGCATCCGACGCAAGTTCACCCACTGACGCATGCATGGCACCCCCATGCCTGCCCTGCAGTCGGCACATGCGGGGCGGCCTGCCGCGGCGGGCGGAACCCGTCGCCGCGGCGCCGGCCGAGCCCACACGCCTAGACCCGGTAATGCGCCGAATTTCGTGACAGGTTGATGTTGTAGTAGGGGTCGGCCCGGAGCTCAGGGCCCCAGCGGTCGAGCATGGTCAGCACCTCGCCCTCGAAGCGCTTGCGCTTCTCCGGCGTATCCTCGGCGCCCCGACTCTTCGATTCGTGATGAATCAACTTGGCGAACGGCGTCCACACGATGCGGTAGCCGGCCCGGCGGATCTTCAGACACAGGTCCACGTCGTTGAAGGCGACCTTCAGGGCGTCGGCATCGAAGCCGCCGACCGCCTCGAACACGTCGGCGCGCATGGCCAGGCAGGCGCCCGTGACCGCCGAGACCTCGTGGGCGATGACCATCCGGCAGAAATAGCCGGGATCCGCGTCCGGTACGCCGAGATGGCTGTGCCCGGCGACGCCACCGATCCCCAGCACGATGCCGCCGTGCTGGATGGTCCGGTCCGGGTAGAGCAGCTTCGCCCCGACGGCGCCGATCTCCGGCCGCACCGCGTGCCGGACCAGTTCCCCGAGCCACTCGCTGTCCAGCACCTCGACGTCGTTGTTGAGGAACAGGAGCACCGGCCCGGTGGCGGCGGCCGCGCCGCGGTTCGACAGGTCCGAGAAGTTGAAGGCTCCCGGCACCGGCACGATGCGCACGCGCGGGTCGTCGCGATACCGGGCGAACAGGGCCGCCGTCTCGGGCTCGCGGCTGTCGTTGTCGACGATCACCACCTCGATGTCGGGGTAGTCGGTGCCCGCGAGCAGCCCGTCGAGGGTGACCGACAGGATCTCGGCGCGGTCCCGGGTCGGGATGATCGCGGAGACCCGGGGCGGCGGAAGCGGGAGCGGTCGGACCAGGCGGTTGAAGCCCGACGGCCCGCGCTCGACCCGGCCACCCCAGGGCGCCACGACCTCGTCGAGGGCGCGCAGCCGCGCCGCCTCGGCCCGGGACAGGGCCCGGTCCGAGAAGGTGCCGGAACCCTGCGCGGCGCGCCAATGGTAGAGCACCCGCGGGATGTGGCGGATGCGGGACGGGTCGAGGCCGTCGGTGAGCCGCAGCAGCAGGTCGTGGTCCTGACTGCCCTCAAAACCCGGACGCAGGCCGCCGACCGCCCGCAGGGCGTCGGTCCGGACCACGGTGAGATGGTTGATGTAGTTCTGCGCGTAGAGCAGCTCGCGGTCGAAGCCCGCCTTGAAATGCGGGTCGAACCGGCGGCCGCGTCCGTCGATCTTGTCCTCGTCGCTGTAGATCAGCACCAGATCCGGATCGAGGCGAAGCGCCCGGGCGACCTCATAGAGGGCGTCCTCGGTGAGCACATCGTCGTGGTCCATGAAGGCGCAGGCGACACCGCGTGCGAGGCCCAGGGCATCGTTGGTGGCCCGGGCGATGTGGCCGTTCTCGGACCGGGCGAGCACGCGGATGCGCGGATCGGCCTCGGCGGCGCGCTCAAGGATCCGGGGAATCGCGGGCCGCGTCGAGGCGTCGTCGACGACGCACAGTTCCCAGTGCGGATAGAGCTGCGCGCGCAGGGAGGCGAGGGCGGCCTGTAGCACCTTCGGGTCCGGATCGTGCACCGGCATCAGCACCGAGATCAGCGGCGGATCGGCCCAGGCGGCGATCTCGGCGGCAATGCCGTCCCGCTCCGCCCGGCGGTAGCCGTGGGCACGGATCCAGGCCTCGTATCCGGTCACCCGGCGGTGAGCCAGCGCCCGGCCCAGGAAGCCGCGCGCCCGCACCTTCTTGCCGAGGATCCGCCAGTAGAGCGCCTGCAGGGTCAGCGCCGGCTCGCGCAGGAGCGCGCGCGGCACCAGGGTCGGCCAGTCGAGGCGGCGCACCGTGATTCGGCGCAGCCGGACCGGGACCCGACCGGCGGGATCGGCCACCCGCAGGGCGACGACGCCCTCGGGGAGGCGCCCGATCCACGTGAAGGCACCCCCGCCCGACGCCTCCTGGGGCAGCAGCGGCCCCGGACGCCCCTCGGGACCGGCGAAGGCCATGCCGGGGATCGTGTCCGGACCCTCCGTCGGGTCGTTGGACAGGGTGATCTCGAGCCAGCGGCCCGCGAGCCCCGGAAGCTCGACGCGCATCCCGTCCGCCGCCGCCCGGACCGGCAGAGGGCGGCGCTTGCGTCCGGTTCGCGTCAGGTGCGCCGGCGGCAGGCGCGTCTCGGGGCCCCCCGTCTCGGTCGGGCGCGCCATCAGCTCCAGCTCTTGTCGATCGAGTCCTTCACGGCATCCGACATCGCGACGTCGAACACCAGCATCTCCTCCACCGCCTTGACGGTCCGCAAGCGCTCGGCCAGCGCCTGGGTCTCGGCCGGCACCGGCGGCGGAACCGGCACCGGAGCGTGGATGCCCAGCCGGTCGAACAGGGTCGACGCGAAGGCGTGGTACCGCGTCTTGTGGCCGACGATCCCGACCCGGGCCAGGATCTCGATCGCGGCGATCGAGTTGCCCGGGTGCAGGCGATCCTCGGGCATGCGGGTTCCGAGCTGGCGGGTCAACGGGTTGTAGAGCAGCCGGTAGGCCGGCTCCGGCAGCATGCGGAAGTAGCGCTTGAGGCTCTTCACGTCGGTGAAGTCGTAGGATTCCGAGAACGACGCGGCCTCGGCCAGCGGTCCGAGGCGCCAGCCGCGCACCGGATCGAGGGCGTCGCCGGCCCGGGCCTTCAGCCAGAGCATGCGGGTCGCCATCTCGGTGTAGGGGTCCTGCACCAGGATGCCGGTGACCATCAGGTCCGGCGTCATGAAGTTCTCGTAGCGCGGGATCGTCACGGCGCCCGACAGCAACGCCGAGGGGGCTGAGGGGCCGGATAGGATGCAGGTCAGGATCTCGTCCGGCAGCTTGTGGACGCCGAAGTAGCAGTGCTGGAAATACGGGAACAAGGCCGCCTGCAGGGCCGTCTCGGGCTCGATCCCGGTGTTGATGAGCATGACGCGCAGCCGCACGAGCCCGTCCGGAGGCGTGCGGCGATAGACCAGGACATTGGTGTCGGCGTCGTAGAGTTCGAGGCGCTGGATCTCGGCCAGGCCCGGCACCTCGGCCTGCGTGAGCACGAAGGTGCATTGCCCGGTGGCGTGCCAGCCGTTGCGCTTGAACGTCTCGTCGGTGACGCTGGCCGAAACCTCGGCCACGCGCTGGCCTCCGACGGAGACCATCACCCGACTGACGGCGAGGGGATTGTCCGGCACGATCCAGCCGCGGATCGAGTCGCCGTGATCGTGATCGATGAAGTAGCGCATGTCCCGAAGCTTGAGGCGGCGGAATGCCGGGACCGCCCGAGCGGCCCGGCCGGATGCCGGCCGGCACGCCCATAGCGCATTTTCTTCCCCGCGTGCACCATTGCGGTATCCGCCCCCCGGGCTACGCCCCTCAACCTTCCGCTTGCGCCCCCGCCGGGCACCGGCTATAGGCCCGGCCCACCGGTGCTCACGCAGCACCGGACCGGGCGCGTAGCTCAGCGGGAGCGCACTACCTTGACAGGGTAGGGGGCACTCCTCATAAGCCGCTGAGTGGCCTGGGTTATTTCGATGGCTTTCAGGCTCGACGAGCCTGATGACGATCGATTAGGAGACGTAGCACAGCGGTAGTGCATTCCCTTGACATGGGAAAGGTCACAGGTTCGATCCCTGTCGTCTCCACCATTCGACCCTATGGCGCCCGAGCGGACGGTTTCCCCGCATTAGATTGAGCCGGCGGGGCCTGCCCCTCAGTGAACGGCGGCATCGTCACCGTCCTCTGGACCGTTCAGGGTTGGAAACTTTCTACACGCCTCCTCAACCTGAAGCACCGCAAGGGCGCGACGCGCTGGACGTCCCTGTCTGCCTTCGGCTTCGCCCGCGAGGACGAGAGACCGGGCAGATGCGCGGGTCCAGCACGCGATGAACAACCGGCCCGGCGTCGTGCAGCCGCAGCCGACCGGCCCGAACCGTGTCGAATGCCGCGGCACGGTGCGCGCGCCAGATGGCCACGACATGCCGCTGCGCACGGTGGGGGAGGTCGCCGGGACGGACAGTGACGCAACCATGCGGTTTCTGATGGCTATCCCGCTGGCCCAGCAACCCTCGACACCGCGAAACCGCCATCTCAGGACCCGACGAAGTCAATCGTTTCGTTGGGACCGTAACGTCGGCCGATGCTTGCACAGGCCGCCATCCGGCAGCACCGGATGCGGGGCCGCTTAGAACCGTAATCTTTGCCAGATGGTCTTGGCCAGGACGATCTGGCCAGGACCATCTGAGACGTGCGAGGGCACGGGAGCATGCATGGGATCCCATCATCCCCGTAGGTCCCGCCGCGTTCCCGGCCGTATCGCCACCTGGTTCCGCTCAGAGCCCCGAAGGCTGCCGTATGACGACGTCCCCTGTCCACGACATCGACACCAAATACATCCGCCAGATCCAGCAGCAGCAGATTGCACTGGCACTGATCACGGCCGAGCGCGACGCGGCCGTGCGGGAGCGCGATCTGGCCCGGGCGCGATCCGAAGCCTCGACCAAGCTGATCGAGGCCCTGTTGGCGAGTTTGCGGCCCTTCGGGTTCAGCCGGAAGCGCTTCCTGTCGGCGATCCGCAGGGCGGCCCGCACGGTACCGGACCAGGGGCCCGATTCGCTGCAGCATACGGTTCTGTTCGACGGCTCGAACCGGATCCTGGGGGCCCGGCCTCTTGACCGGACCCGTCCCTGAGCGCACCGCACCCGCACTCGTCACCTGTATCGATCGGTCCCCTCAACATGGTGGAACGCAGGGCCATGGATGTCGCGCTCCTGACCGTCTTCAACGCCCTGGTCGATCTCAGGAACGAACTGGACGCGAAGCCCCATCTCGCCAGCTCCGAACTCGCGTTCCTGTCGTTCGCCACGAAGATGGCGCCGTATTCCAACGCGCAGCTGCTGCAGGACCTCTGGGTCCTGTACGAACTCAAGGAGAAGCGGAACGGCTACTTCGTCGAGTTCGGTGCCTGCGACGGGATCAGCCTGAGCAATACGCTGCTGCTCGAGAAGACCTTCGGCTGGCAGGGCGCGCTGGCCGAGCCGGCCCGGGCCTGGCACGCCGCGCTCTACGCCAACCGGAACTGCTACATCACCGACAAGTGCGTCTATAGGACCGACGGGGTCGAGGTCCTATTCAACGAGGTGGACATCGGCGAGCTGTCCGGCATGAACGACTTGGTGACGGGCGATTTCCACGCGCAGTTCCGCCAGGACGGTCGGCAATACGCGGTCCAGACGGTTTCGCTGGAGCGATTCCTGGTTGAGGCCCGGGCGCCGAAGCGCATCGACTACATGAGCATCGACGTGGAGGGCGGCGAGTTTGACGTGCTGGAAAGCTTCGATTTCACGCGCCACGACATCGCCCTGATCAGCGTCGAGCACAACTTCTCGGACAGCCGCGAGAAAATCTACGCCCTGCTGACCGGCCTGGGTTACCGTCGGCGTTTCCGGCAGCTGTCCCTGTTTGACGATTGGTATGTGCGGCCCGACCTCATCGCGACGCAGGCATGACGGAGCGCTCCATCGTGTCAGCCCGGACCGCGATCGGCATCCTTGATTCCCTGTTCGACCTGTTCAAGCAGATGGGCAGCGGCATCGCGCTCGACTTGCATTGGCTCGAGATCGCGCGGCGCCTTCAGCTGGTCCGCGCGGAGGTCGTCTGGTCGGCCGATCTGGCCTTCGTTTCCGCGAAGCTGAAAGCACACGCCGCCCACTACGCAACCACCTACCAGCCCGACGCCGGCTCGGAGCGGATCCGGAGAGCGAACGCCGACAAGCTCGACAAGGTCGTCCAACACTATTCGATCCTTCGTGCCCATCTGGAGCAGCAATTGCCGGCCGCATAGGCCCGCACGAGACGGTCATCGCGCGGATGATCCGCACGCTTCGGCGGGCATGCCCTTAAGACATGCCCTGACAAGTCGCCCGCACTGACGGCCGGGCCGAAACGGCCCCGTTGACTGGATTGGGCCAGCCGCTATCGAAGCCGCAAGACACGAGAGAGTCCGCGCATGAACGCGGACCCTGAGGAAACGCCGGGCCGCGCGCCCGGATCAGGAGGGCCGCCCATGTCGTCGCGAATTCACTTGCCCCTGTCCCGCCGCGGGTTCCTGTCCGCCGGCTCGACGGCGATCCTCGCCGGAACCGTGGCGATGCCGCACGTGGCGCGGGCCCAGCGGGCGGACTTCACCTACAAGTACGCCAACAACCTGCCCGACACGCACCCGATGAACGTCCGCGCCCGCGAGATGGCGGACGCGCTGCGAACCGAGAGCGGCGGCCGCTTCGATCTCAAGATCTTCCCCACGAGCCAGCTCGGCTCGGACACCGACACGCTGAGCCAGCTGCGCTCGGGCAGCGTCGAGTTCTTCACGATGTCGCCGCTGATCCTTTCGACCTTGGTGCCCAACGCCTCGATCAACGGCATCGGTTACGCCTTCCCGGATTACGAGGCCGTGTGGCCGGCGATGGACGGGGAGCTGGGTGCCTGGGTCCGCCAGCAGATCGCCAAGGCCAACCTCGTGGCCATGGAGAAGATCTGGGACAACGGCTACCGCCAGACCACCTCCTCGACCCGGCCCATCGCCAATCCGGACGACTTCAAGGGCTTCCGGATCCGCGTGCCGGTCTCGCCGCTCTGGACCTCGATGTTCCGGGCGTTCGAGGCGGCGCCCGCCTCGATCAACCTCAACGAGACCTACTCGGCCCTCCAGACCAAGATCGTCGAAGGCCAGGAGAACCCGCTGGCGGTGATCGCCACGACGAAGTTCTACGAGGTGCAGAAATACTGCTCGCTCACCAACCACATGTGGGACGGCTACTGGTTCCTGGCGAACCGCCGGGCCTGGGAGCGCCTCCCCGAGGACCTGCGCACCATGGTCGCCCGCCACATCAACGAGGCCGGCATGAAGGAGCGGGCCGACGTGGCCAAGCTCAATGCCAGCCTGCAGGAAGACCTGACCAAGAGCGGCCTCGTGTTCAACAAGCCTGATCCGGAGCCGTTTCGCGAGAAGCTGCGCAAGGCCGGCTTCTACGCCGAATGGAAGGGCCGGTACGGCGAGGAGGGCTGGTCCCTCCTGGAGAAGGCCTGCGGGAAGCTCGCGTGAACGGCCCGGCGGGGCCGGCGCCGCGCGGCGGCGTCGCGCCCTGTTCGCGGCGGGTTATGAACCTCGCCCACTTTCTGCGCCGGGCGGCCCGCCGCTGGCCGGACGCGATCGGCCTCGCCTGGGGTGACCGGACCTGGAGCTGGGGCGCCCTCGATGCCCGGGTCGACGCCATGGCGGCGGCGCTCGCGGCCCGGGGCGTCGCCAAGGGCGACCGCGTGCTGGTCCAGGCGCGCAACGGCAACCAACTGTTCGAATCGATGTTCGTCTGCTTCCGGCTCGGCGCCGTCTGGGTGCCGACGAATTTCCGGCAGACGCCCGCGGAGGTCGCCTATCTCGCCAGCGCCAGCGGCGCCTCGGCGCTGATCTGCGGCGCGGAGTTCCCGGACCACGCCACCGCGATCCGCGAGGCCGCGCCGGACCTGCGCCTCGTGGTCGAGATCGGCGGCTCCGCCTTCGGGCTGGATTACGACGCCCTGGTGGCCGCGCACGCCGCGCAGACGGCCCCCACCGCCGATGTCGAGCACGACGATCCGTGCTGGTTCTTCTTCACCTCGGGCACCACCGGCCGCCCGAAGGCGGCGGTGCTCACCCACGGCCAGATGGCCTTCGTGATCACCAACCACCTCTGCGACCTGATGCCGGGCACGACGGAGGCGGACGCCTCGCTGGTGGTCGCGCCGCTCTCGCACGGAGCCGGCATCCACCAGCTCGCCCAGGTCGCGGCCGGCGCCATGACGGTGCTCACCGGCGGCACGCGCCTGGACCCCGCGGAGGTGTGGTCGCTGGTCGAGCGCTGGCGCATCACCAACCTGTTCACCGTGCCGACCATCGTGAAGCTGATCACCGAGCACCCGGCGGTCGCGGCGCACGACCATACGAGCCTGCGCCACGTGATCTACGCGGGCGCGCCAATGTACCGGGAGGACCAGAAGCGGGCCCTGCGGGCGCTGGGACCGGTGCTGGTCCAGTATTTCGGGCTCGGCGAGGTGACCGGCAACATCACCGTGCTGCCGCCCCGCCTGCACGCCGCCGAAGACGGCCCGGGGGTGAAGGTCGGCACCTGCGGGTTCGAGCGCACCGGCATGCAGGTGCAGATCCAGGACACGAAGGGGCGGGAGCTGGGGGCCGGCGAGACCGGCGAGATCTGCGTCTGCGGCCCGGCCGTGTTCGCGGGCTACTACGACAACCCGGAGGCCAACGCGGCGGCGTTCCGGAACGGCTGGTTCCGCACCGGCGACCTCGGCCACCTCGACCCGGAAGGGTTTTTGTTCATCACCGGCCGCGCCTCCGACATGTACATCTCGGGCGGGTCGAACGTGTACCCGCGCGAGACCGAGGAGAAGCTCCTGAAGCATCCGGCCATCGCCGAGGCCGCGATCCTGGGGGTGCCCGACCCGGCCTGGGGCGAGGTCGGCGTCGCAGTCTGCGTGGCCCGCCCCGGCGCGGAGATCGGCGAGGCGGAATTGATCGCGTGGCTCGCCGGCGAGGTCGCCCGCTACAAGCTGCCGAAGCGGGTGTTCTTCTGGGACGAATTGCCGAAATCCGGCTACGGCAAGATCACCAAGCGGGCGATCCGCGAGGGTCTCGAAGCCCGCGGCGGCCTGCCGCTTGATCCGGGTGCCCCTGCCGGACGGTGACGGTTCGGACGACCGCGTTCGCTGCACCGCACCCGGCAGAAGCCGTTCGCGGACCGGTTCGGTGAAGAATTCATGCGAACTTCATGCCGTCCTTGCATGGCAGGCCGCGGAAGAGCCCCCTCACGCGCGATCCCGAGCCGGCGCATATTGCACCGCAGCAACCGGGCGCGCCTGCCCGGCCCTTGTTCGGGATCGGACACGATGGCCACCCTCGCGTATCTCGTCGGCTTCCGCTCCGAGCGTTCGCTTCTCGGTCAGGTCGCCGGCCGCCTCGAAGGCGCGCTGAAGCGCGTCGCCGACGGTCGCTACGCCGAGCAGCGCGACCGCGTCGCGCGCACCGGCGGCGCCGGGATGATCTGACCGGCATACAGCCTCAACGCCGGCGTCCGCGCGGCCTCAGCGACGGGCGCATGTCATCCGAGAAGACCAGGTCGGTGGCGCCCACAGGCACCAGCCCGCGATGGGCCGCGATGCCGTTCATCATCGAGCCCACCGCGGGCTCGCGGATGCCGTCATGCAGGTCGCGCCCGCATGGGGCGGTTCCGGATTGGGCGCGCGGCGGCGCTCCCCGGACGGGGATGGATCCGGCCGGGTGTCACGGTGGCGAGGGCAGACTCGGTGTCGTCAGAGGAACCCGATCGAGAACCAGGGGACCAGGATGATGACGACGAGGCCGATCAGCAGGGCCAGGATGTAGCCGACGATCGGGCGCATGCCCGCATCCGGGTGGATCCGGCTGATCGCGCAGGCGGCGTAGTAGCCGACGCCGAAGGGTGGGGCGAACAGCCCGATGCCCATCGCGAGGATCACCACCATCGCGTAGTGGACCTCGTGGACGCCCACCTGCCGGGCGATCGGGAACAGCAGCGGGCCGAACAGCACGATCGCCGGGATACCCTCCAGCACCGAGCCCAGGATGATGAACGCGCCGGCCGACACGAACAGGAAGCCTACGGGGCCGCCGGGCAGGCTCTTCATCGCGATCGCCAGCGTCTGCGAGAAGCCCGACTGGGTCAGCGCCCAGGCCATGCCGGTGGCCGCGCCGATGATCAGCAGGATCGCCCCCGACAGCGTCGCGGTCATGACCAGCATCGGGTAGAGCCGCCGCCAGTCGAACTGGCGGTAGATCAGCAGCCCCGCCAGCACCGCGTAGACGATGCCGATGGTCGAGACCTCGGTGGCGGTGGCGATGCCCTCGACCACCGCGAAGCGGATCACGAACGGCAGCGCCAGGGCCGGCACCGCCACCAGGAGAGCCCGGCCGATCACGCTGCGCGACGGGCGGGCGACGTGGCTCAGATCCTCCCGGCGGTAGCGCCACCAGACCAGGGCGCACAGGGTCACGGCCAGCACTAGGCCCGGCAGCAGGCCGCCGGTGAACAGGGCCGTGATCGACACGCCGGTGACCGAGCCGATGGTGATCAACACGATCGAGGGCGGGATCGTCTCGGTCTGCGCGCCGGTTGTGGCGAGCAGGGCCACGAGGTCGCCCTCCTTGGCGCCCCGCGCCTTCATCTCGGGAAACAGCACGGGCGCGACTGCGGCCATGTCGGCGGCCTTCGAGCCGGAGATGCCCGAGACGAGGTACATGGCGCCGACCAGCACGTAATGCAGGCCACCGCGGACGTGACCGAGCAGGGAGGCCAGGAACCCGACCATCGCCCGGGCCATGCCGGTCATCTCGATCAGCAGGCCGAGGAACACGAACAGCGGCACGGCGAGCAGGATGAGATGGCTCATGCCCTCGTCCATGCGCCCGACCACCACCATCGACGGGGCGTTGGTGGTGAGCGTGATGTAGGCGTAGGTCGACAGACCGAACGCGAAGGCGATCGGCACGCCGGAGAAGACCAGGGCGCCGACCCCGAGGACGAAGAACAGCAGCAGGTTGAGGTTGCCGAGCCCCATGAGCCAGGGCTGGAGCGCCATGAGCCCCGCCGCGATGCCGCCGCCCAGGGCGAGCGCGCCGACGGTGAGCCGCCAGTCGGCGGATTCCAGGAGGCGGATCACGGCGACCAGCAGCATCAGGCCGAAGCCGATCGGGAGGGCGGCGGCCCGCCAGGCGTTGTTGAGCTCCAGCGCGGGGGTCTGGACGAAGGTCTCCTCGCTGGCGAATTCGAAGGCCGGCTCCAGCACCAGCGCCACGAAGATCAGGCCGGCCACCAGCGCGACCGTCTCCAGGAAGGCGCGCAGGCGCGGGCCGCACATCGCCACGATGGCGGTCATGCGCATGTGCTCGGCACGGCGGAACGCGACCACGGCGCCCAGCATGGCGAGCCACAGGAACAGGATCGCGGCCAATTCGTCCGACCAGACCAGCGGCTCCCGGAACACGTAGCGGCTGACCACGCCGCCGAACAACACGCCGATCTCGGCCAGAACCAGCAGCGCCGCCGGGATCTCCACGAGGTAGCCGAGGGCCACGTCCAGCTTGCGCAGCCAGGTCCTGGCGCGGAGCGGCGGCCCCGCCAGCTCAAGCCCGGCCGCGCTCTCGACGGCCGCGATATCGATCTGCATGCCGGTCGTCCTTCAGGTCAGCTTGCCGGAGACGTCTTCGAGATGCGCCCACGCCGCATCCCCGTACTTGGCCTTCCAGTCGCGGTAGAAGCTCGTCCGGCTCAGCACCGCGCGGAACCGCGAGCGGTCGACGTCGACGAAGCCGATGCCCTTGGCGGCAAGGCTCTCGCGCAGGGACAGGCTGAGCTTGGCCACATCCGCGCGCTGGTCGGTGCCGGATCGGTCGAATTCCTGCGAAACTGTCCGGCGCAGATCCTCCGGCAGGCGATGCCAAGCCTTCTTGTTGCCCAAAATCCAGTAGCCGTCCCAGACATGCCCGGTCAGGCTGCAGGATTTCTGCACTTCGTAGAGCCGGGCCGTCGCCGTAATGGCAAGCGGATTCTCCTGCCCCTCGACCACCTTGGTCTGGAGCGCGGAGTACAGCTCGTTGAAATTGATCGGCGCCGCGCCGGCATCGAGCGCCTTGAACAGCGAGGTCAGCATCGGCGCCGGCGGCACCCGGATCTTGAAGCCCTTGAGGTCCTCGGGCGTCCTGATCTCGCGGGTCGAGGAGGTGATCTGCCGGAATCCGTTGTCCCAGACCTTGGAGACGGTGAGGATCGGCGTCTTGGCGATCTCGGCCCGGACGTAGGCACCGAGGCCGCCATCCATCGCCGACCAGACCGCGTCGTAATCCTTGAATGCGAAACCGGTGTTGGGCAGGCTCGCGGCCGGCACGAAGGTGGCGAGGATCGAGGTGGCGAGGTTGAAGAACTCGACGCTGCCGTTGCGCACCTGCGCCAGCAGGTCGGTGTCCGAACCGAGCTGGTTGGCCGGGAACAGCTTGATCTCCAGGCGCCCGCCGGTCGCCTCGCGGATCCGGTCGAGGGCCTCCTGCGCCCGGATGTTGACCGGGTGGGTCGGGTCCTGGCCGGTGGCGAGCTTGTAGGAGAACTCGGCCGCCTGCCCGCGCCGGGTCAGGATGCCGAAGACCGGCACGGCGGTCGCGCCGGCGAGCAGGCTGCGGCGGCTGAAGCGCGTGTCGCGCATGGTTTCACTCCCTGGGTCGTCCCGAGCCGCGCGATCCCCGCCGTTGACCGGTCGTGTGGATTCGTGCGTCCCTTCAGTCTTCGCGGCCCGATACCGATATTCGGGGGACCGCTTCTGTGCGTCTCACGCGCCGTCTCTCGCTCCGGCGCGGATCATCCAGGCTCAGCGGCGCGGGGACAAGCCGTGGCGGCGCACAAACGCCGACACTTCACCGCTGCCGTGCCCGCACGTTCAGGTCCCGTTGAGGGCGCGATAGGCGCGCACCACTTGGCTGTCGTCGGCGGTGCCGTCGCCGCGGCCCGATGTCGAGACGAAGAGCTGATGGGCCAGCGCCGCGAGCGGCAGCGCCGCCCCCGCGCTTCGGCCGGCCTCCAGCACGATGCCGAGATCCTTGACGAAGATGTCGACCGCGCTGGTGACCTCCGGCTCGCCCTCCAGCATGCGGGGGCCACGGTCGCGCAGCATCCAGCTCGACGCCGACGAACCCGAGAGGATCTCCAGCACCACCGCGAGATCGACCCCGACCCGGCCGGCCAGAGCCATCGCCTCGGCGGCGGCCGCGATGTGGACGCCGCACAAGAGCTGATTCACCGCCTTGACGGTGGCGCCCTGGCCCGGCCGCTCGCCGACATGGAAGATCCGGTCACCCAGGGCGTCGAGCAACGGGCGGATCTCCGCAAGCGTTGCGGCCGGCGCCGCGGCCATGATCGTGAGCTTGGCGGCCTTGGCCCCGACGACGCCCCCCGAGACCGGGGCGTCCACGAACCGGCGGCCCGTGGCCGAGACGCGCGCCGCGATGGCCTCCACGGCCCCCGGCGGACAGGTCGCCATCAGGACGACGATCCCGTCCGGGGCGAGGGCGTCGAGCGCACCCTGTCCGAACAGCACGTCCTCGGCCTGGGCGGCGTTGACCACCATCAGCACGAGCGCGTCGGCACCGTCGGCCGCCTGCGCCAGGGTCCCGGCCAGCTCGCCGCCCGCTGCCGCGAGGGCCGCGCGGCTCTCCGCCCGGACGTCGTAGCCGCGCACGGAAAAACCCGCGGCGACGAGGTGACCCGCCATCGGCAGGCCCATGGCGCCGAGGCCGACGAAGGCGAGGCGGCTCACAGCCATCCGCGGATGCTCCGCGCCATCGCGGCGGCCGAGATCCCGTAGCGGTCGTGGAGCGTGGGCAGGGCGCCGGCGTCGAGGAATGCGTCCGGCAGGCCGATCTGGCGGAAGCCGCGCTCCGGCATCGTTCCGCTGCGCATCAGCACGCCCGCCACCGCCTCGCCGAGGCCGCCGATCACCGTGTGGTTCTCGGCCACCACAACGAGGCGTCCGCCACGTCGGGCCTCGTGCAGGATCGTCGCCTCGTCCAGGGGCTTGATCGTCGGCACGTGCAGGACCGCCACGTCGATCCGGTCGTCGCGCAGCGCCTCGGCCACCTCCAGCGCCCGCATGGTCATCAGCCCGGAGGAGACGATCAGCACGTCGCGCCCGTCGCGGATCGTCTTGGCCTTGCCCAGTTCGAACGTGTAGCCGTACTCGTCGAGCACCAGGGGGACGTTGCCGCGCAGGAGCCGCAGGTACACAGGCCCCTTATGGGCGGCCATGGCCGGCACGACCTGCTCGATCTCGTGCGCGTCGCACGGATCGATGATCGTGAGGTTGGGCATGCCGCGGAAGATCGCGAGGTCCTCCGTCGCCTGGTGGCTCGGGCCGTAGCCGGTGGTCAGGCCGGGCAGGGCACAGGCAATCTTGACGTCGAGATTCTCCTCGGCGATCGCCAGGCAGATGAAGTCGTAGGCCCGGCGGGCGGCGAACACCGCGTAGGTGGTGGCGAAGGGCGTGAAGCCTTCGCGGGCGAGCCCGGCCGCCGCGCTCATCAGGAGCTGCTCGGCCATCCCCATCTGGTAGAACCGCTCGGGATGGGCCTGCGCGAAGATGTGCAGGTCGGTGTATTTCGACAGGTCCGCCGACAGGCCGACGATGTCGGGCCGGGTCTTGGCGAGTTCGACCAGGGCATGTCCGAACGGCGCGGCCCTGGTGCGCTGCCCGGGGGCGGCGAGCGAGGCGATCATCGCCGAGGTCTTGAGGCTGCCGCCTTCCCGCGGGGCGGGTCTCTCGTATTTCGAGCGTCTCACCGCACCCTCCCTTCGTCCAGGACCGCTAAAGCCCGCTGCCATTCGTCCGGCTCGACGCGCAGGAAGTGATTGCGTTCGCGCGCTTCCAGGAACGGCACGCCCTTGGCCATGCGCGTGTCGCAGATGATGATCCGGGGCTGCGGCCCCGGGTGATGGCGCGCCGCATCGAAGGCAGCCACCAGCGCGTCGAGGTCGTTGCCGTCGACCCGCTGCACGAACCAGTTGAACGCCTCGAATTTCGGAGCCAGCGGCTCGAAGTTGAGCACCCCCGTGGAGGCGCCGTCGGCCTGCATGCCGTTCACGTCGACGAGGCCGATCAGGTTGTCGAGCTTGAACGAGCCCGCCGACATGGCGGCCTCCCAGGTCGAGCCCTCGTCGAGCTCGCCGTCGGAGAACAGGTTGTAGACGACGCTCTTCGAGCCCTTCCGCTTCAGGCCGAGGCACATGCCCACCGCGATCCCGAGCCCGTGGCCGAGCGAGCCGCCGGTGATCTCCATGCCCGGCGTGTAGGCGGCCATGCCCGACATCGGCAGGCGGCTGTCGTCGCCGCCATAGCTCGTCAGCTCATCCTCCGGGATGATCTCCGCCTCGATCAGCGCGGCGTAGAGCGCGATGGCGTAGTGGCCGATCGACAGCAGGAACCGGTCGCGGCCCTCCCATTCGGGATCCTCCGGCCGGTAGGCCATGGCGTGGAAGTAGCTCACCGCCAGCACGTCGCTGATGCCGAGCGCCTGGGCGATGTAGCCCTGGCCCTGGACCTCGCCCATGCGCAGGGCATGGCGGCGGATATGGTAGGCGCGCTCGCTGAGCGGGACGTTGGACCCCGCACGGGGCCGTTCGGTCGGGGACGGAGACGTCATGGCGTGCCTCTCAATGGATCAGCATGCCGCCGTTCACGTCGATCACCGCGCCGGTGATGTACGCGGACAGGTCGGAGGCCAGGAACAGGCAAGCGTTGGCGACGTCGTCGGCCACCCCGAGGCGCCCCAGCGGGATGCCCTTCGCGATCTCGACCTTGAGCTCGGGGGTGAGCTTGCCGCCCGTGATGTCGGTCTGGATCAGGCCGGGCGTCACGGAATTCACCCGGATCCCGTCGGGGCCGAGTTCCCGGGCCATGGCCTTGGCGAGGCCCAGAACGCCGCCCTTGGCCGCGCTGTAATGCGGGCCTCCGAAGATGCCGCCGCCGCGCTGGGCAGAGACCGAGGACATGCATACGATCGCCCCCGAGCCCTGGCCGCGCATCCCCGGGATCACGGCCTGGCTCATGTAGAGGGTGCCGCGCAGGTTCACGTCGGTGACCGCGTCGTAATTCTCCGGCGCGATGTCCATGATCTTGAGCGGCTGGGTGATGCCGGCGTTGTTGACGAGCACGTCGATGCGCCCGAGCCGGGCCACGACCTCCTCGGCGGCCCGGGAACAGGCGGCCCGGTCGGCCACGTCGCAGGCGAGGCCGACATGGCCGGCCCCGATCTCGCGGGCGGATTCCTCGGCTTGGCCCGCATCGAGGTCGAGCACGGCGATACGCGCGCCATACTGCGCGAACAGGCGCGCGGTGGCCTTGCCGATGCCGCGGGCGGAGGCCGCCCCGGTGATCACGCAGACCCGATCGTTCAACAGCATGGGACCCTCCCGGCGATCCGCGCGGGTGCGGGATCGAAGCCTGTCGTCGCGACGGAGGCGCAAGCCGGCCGGCGATCGCGATCCGGGGATCGGCGGCCTCGCGGTGACGTTTCCTCGCGTCTTGTTCGTTGAGGCGACATTGACCCGGCGAGACCGGCCGCGACAAACGCGAATCCTACATCCTCAGGTGAATGGGATTCACCTGCCGAGGGTGTCAAACCAGCTCGGCGGCCAGCTCGATCGCGAGTTCCTGGGCGAGCCAGCGCGCGAAGACCTGCAGCGGCGCCCGGCGGCGGGCATCGGCCGGGCAGACGAAATGGTGGCCGACGTAGCCGATGTCCTCCGCCCGCCCGGCGAGCGGCGCGACCAGGCGACCGGCGGCGATCTCCCGCTCGGCGAGCCGGGTCGATTCGAGGGCGACGCCGAGCCCGTCCGCCGCCGCCGCCAGGGCGAGGAAACTCCGGTCGAAGCGGATCGCGGCGGTGGGCGGCGCGGCCAGCCGGTTGCGCTCGAACCAGTGAGTCCAGCGCACCTGCTTATTGTCGCTCTGGATCAGGGTCTGCGCGAACAGGTCGGCGGGGGCGGCGATCCGGGCGGCGCGCTCGGGATCGCAGAGGGGCGTCACCGTCTCGAACCCGAGCGGCATGCGCACGAGGCCTTCGCCCCGGGGCGGCCCGTAGACGATGTCGGCGTCGAACTCGTCGGTGATGAAGCGGGCGTAGTCCATGCCGGCGGCCAGCCGAACCTCGAAGCCCGGATGCTCGCTGAGGAAGCGCGCCAAGCGCGGGACGAGCCACTGCGCGGCAAAGCTCGGCGCGCAATGGAGGCGCAGCAGTTGGGGCCCGCGATTCGCCACGAGGTCGAGGCCGCGGTTCAGCTCGGCGAAGGCCCGGCCGACATGGTCGCACAAGGCCTCCCCGGCCGGGGTCGGCGTGATGCCTTGCCCGTTGCGCTCGAACAGGGCGACGCCGAGCGTCTCCTCCATCTTTCGGACGGCGTGGCTGACCGCGCTCGGCGACAGGTTCAGCTCGCCCGCCGCCGCCTTGAATGAGCGCCGCCGCGCGGCGGCCTCGAAGATCCGGACGGCGGACAGGGGGACGGGCGGACGCATCCGAGGCAGGATGGTCCGGCGGTGGCGGCGCTGGCAATGGCCGAGGGATCTGTGCGGGCCGTCAGGCGGCCCAACGCTGCGATGAGCTGAGCCGGCTTCAGGCTGCCAGCGCCGCCTGCCCGTCGCGGCCATGGGCCTGATCCATGATCTCGCCGACCCGTTCGCCGACGGCGATCGCGATGCCGGCCGAGGCGGGCCCCTCCGAACCCTGCTGGCAGATCCGGGTGAGGACGTCGGTGACGCGCTGTTCCATGACGGCGAGAATGGCCGCGGCCGCCGCGGGCTGGGCCCCGCGGAGCACGGCCGCGAGGTCGCAATAGGCGTCCTGGAGGAGCCGCAGGGTCAGGCGATCGACAGCCTGCTCGTCTTCAGCCTTCAAGGCACCCATGCCACGCCTCCCTCGGGTCGCTCGCTGCAACTTGGGGAGGACACGTTAACGGCGCGTAAACCGGCAGAGCCTTCGGACGCGATCGGCTAACCATGCCCCGCCCGGCGGCGCAAGCTCAGCAGCCCGAGCAGATGCCGCTCGCGGCCGCGTGGCCGCCTTTCAGGAGGCGCTCCATCGCCGCGTCGCGATCGTAGGTCTGCGCCGGGATCGTCGACGCGGTCGACCGGCCGGCGGCGAGGGCCGGCGGTCTCAGGAGATCGGCGGGACGCAACGCCTCCCAGGCCAGGCGGCTGCGCCGGGACGAGTCCAGGGCCGCACCCGGGTTCAGGCCCCGGGGCTCGAACGCCGGGACCGGGGTCGTCATGGTCCCCGGTATGACGATGCGCGGCAGGGTGGCGACCGCCTCGGCTTGGGCCTCCGGGGCCGCGGCCACCGGCGTCGCGGCGACGGACACCGGGGTGCGCGGCAACGCGCTGTAGGCCGTCGGCACGTTCGGCAGGCGCGAGCACGCCCCCGCCGACAGCAGCATGCCTAGGACCGCAATCCGGTTAACATTGATCATGATCGCCCTGATGCGATGCCGCAGCCCTAATCACGGCTGTGGGACTCGATGTTAACCACGGATTAAGCCATATGTCCAACCCGCATCGCCAAGCGCAACTTCCAAATAAACAAACAATACTTGTAGATAACCGGAAATCCCGTGATAATCTTGGCCCGCTCAACCCGTCCGGACGGAAGCATCGTCGGCACGGCCGGTCCAAGACCGGGTTCGCTGCCTGCGTATTGAATACCGACTCCTCAAGAAAACGGTTTGCTCGGCGGCGCCCACGCGGCAACGAGAAGCTTGGCGGCTCCGGACAGCCGCCGAGATGGGTCATGAAGAGCGTTGCACATTCCCTGATTGCGGCGCTTGCTGCTTTCGCCGTCCTGTCGCCGTCGATCGTTGCGGCCGTTCCCGCTGGCCGAAGCGCGGAACAACCCCGCCCGGCGGTCGATCGCAGCGCGCTCATCGCGGAGCGACAGCAACGGACTTGGCAGCAGCTTTCAGGCTCGATCTGCACCGGCTGCATTACGGTGGCCAACCGCGTCGCGCCGGTCAGCTACGACAAGCCGAGCCTGGTCGAGCTGGCGCAGCGCCCGACCCGCCTCGCGACGGCCGCGCGGCGGCCGCGGGCGAAGGTGCGGCTCGCCCAATTGCGGCGCGCCAAGATGCGCGTTGCGCAAATACGACTTGCCCAGATGCGCAAGCGCTACGCCCGGCTTCATCGGCACGACCGGCGCCGGCTCGCGGCAGGAGCGCATCCGGTCCGGCTGGCGAAACGTCCGCCGCCGCGGACACTCGCGCTGGCAGGCGGGTTACCGGTCGGGCCGATCCAGGTCGAGTACCGGCTGCCCGAACACCCGGTCGAGCGGCCGTGGGTGCCCCAGGATGACAACCGCTGGCACGCGACGATCCTGCCGGCCTCGTCGGTACGCCCGCGACGATCCTGACACGACGCGCGGCGCCGTCACGGCGGACGCCGGGATCGGAACGCGATACACCGCCGGCAAACCGGGACGGGCGATTGAACCCCGCCGCCCGCATCCCGTTGTGCCGGCGGAGTTTCCCGTGACCGTCATCCGCCTCGTCGCCGCCGGCCTCGCCGTCTCGCTCAGCCTCGGCTCCGCCCGGGCGGTCGATCGCGATCTGACCGGCAGTATCGCCCGTCCCGACGCGGGTGAGCCGGCTCAGGATATCGTGGTCGCCGCTCCAGACGAGCGGACCACCGTGGTCGTGCTTCCCCAGCAGAGCGTGACCACGTCGGCCCCGTTGCAGAGGGTGCTGCCACCGCTGAAGCCGCTGCCGAAATGGGATCCGCGGGTCTGCATCGGCTGCTGAGCGGTTCCCCGAAGGCGACGCCGGCCAGACGGCCTGAGATCGGCGGAACTTGGCGGCCGGCGCGCGCGTCGACTCGGTGACCCCATCGAACTCCAGAGCTGACCATGCGCGCCATCCTCCTCGCCGGCCTCTGCCTGTCGCCGCTTCTCGCGACCCCCGTCCGGGCTCAGGTGCAGCAGAACAATCCCAACGCCGCGAACCAGTCCATGGAAAACAACAACCAGCTGCGGTCGCTGCGCCAGGAGCAGACGACGCAGGGCAACACGCTGCGGATGGACATCCAGCGGAATCAGGCCGCGACGCCGGCTCCCAACACCGGGCCGAACGCGGTCGCCCCGATCGGCGGCGGGACCGGGATCGGCCGCTGAGCCGAACCCGGGTCCCGCCGCCCGCGATCAGGCCGTTGCGGGCAGGGCGGGGCGGCTCTCGATCGCCTTGCGCACAATCGCCTCGACCTCGGCCCGCCGTGCCCCGGACAGGGGCTTGCGCGGACCGCGCACGTGCTCGGTCGAGTTGATCGCGAGGCACTCGGCGAGCTTGATGTTCTGGACCAGGTAGGTCGAGACATCGAGGTCGAGGAGCGGCCGGAACCAGCGGTAGATCGCCAGCGCCTCCTGGGTGCGCCCCGCCTGCATCAGCCGGTAGATCGCGACCGTCTCCGACGGGAACGCGCAGACGAGGCCGGCGACCCAGCCGCAGGCGCCGACCGCGAGCGCTTCCAGGGCGAGGTTGTCGACGCCGGTCAGGACGGCGTAGCGGTCGCCCAGCCGGTTGATGATCTCGGTGGTGCGGCGGATGTCGTCGGAGGATTCCTTGATGGCCACGAAGCGCGGATCCGCGGCCAAGTCCTCCATGATCTCGGGCGTGACGTCGACCCGGTAGGCAACGCGGTTGGAATAGATCATCACCGGCAGGTCGCCCGCGGCCGCGACGGCCCGCAGGGTCTCGACCGTCTCGGCCGGATCGGTGTGGTAGATCGGGCTCGGTACCACCATCAGGCCGCTGGCGCCGGCCTTGGCCGCCTTGGCGGCGAGGTCGCAGGCCTCGCGGGTGCCCGCCTCGGACACGGTCAGCAGGGTCGGCTTGCCCTTGGTGACCGACTGGGCCCGCTTGAGCACGTCGATGCGCTCGTCCTGGGACAGCATGGGCCCTTCGCCGAGCGAGCCGCACACGATGATGCCGTCGCATCCGGCGTCCATCTGGAGGCCGAAGCAGCGCTCCATCTCGGCATGGTCGAGGCTGCCGTCGGACTTGAACTTGGTCGTGACGGCGGGAATGACACCGGTCCACATGGTCGAATTTCCTTTTCGATCAACGGGTTGAACAGCACCGCACTCGGCTCGCGCGGCCATGGCTTCGCCCACGCCTCACACGGCGCGGCGGCGAAATCGGCCTGCCCGTCGGGGCAGGGGGTGCCTCAAACCGCCTCGGCGGCCGGGGCTGTCTCGTGGGTGGCGATGAGGACCGGACGCCTCTTGATCCGCTCGGCCCGGCGGCGGCGCAGGTGCAGAAGCTCGCCGACCACGCCGCGCCGGAAGAACGAGACGCAGACGATGAAGATCAGGCCGATCACCACGGTCACGAGGTCGCCGATGGTCGCGAGGTAGTTCTGCAGCCCGACCACCAGCCCGGCCCCGAGCAGCGGCCCGAAGATCGTGCCGACGCCCCCGAGCAGGGTCATCAGCACCACCTCGGTCGAGGTGTGCAGCGAAACGTCGTTGAGGGAGACGAGCTGGAACACCAGCGCCTTCATCGCCCCGGCATAGCCGGCGACCGCCGCCGAGATCACGAAGGCCAGAAGCTTGAAGCGGTCGGTGTCGTAGCCGAGCGACGTCGCCCGCGCCTCGTTGTCCCGCACCGCCTGCAGGATCTGGCCGAAGGGCGAGTGGACCACGCGGTCCACGAACAGGAAGCCCGCCGCAAACAGCGCCAGCGTCACGTAGTACATCACCGTGTCGGAGGTGAGGTCGAGCCCGAACAGGCTGCCGCGCGGGATGCCCTGGAGCCCGTCCTCGCCGCCGGTCCAGCGGATCTGCACCGCCAGGAAATAGACGATCTGCGAGAGCGCCAGGGTGATCATCGCGAAGTAGATGCCCCGCCGCCGGATCGCGAGGCCACCGATGGCGAAGCCGACCAGAGCCGCCGCGGCGACGCCCGCCACGAAGGCCGCCGGCATCCCCAGCGGGTGGTTGCCGAAGCGGATCATCAGGGCGCCGGTGACGTAGCCGGCGCTGCCCAGGAAGGCGGCGTGCGCGAAGGACACGAGCCCGGTGAAGCCCAGGAGCAGGTTGAAGGCGCAGGCGAACAGCCCGTAGCACATCACCTTCATCACGAAGACCGGGTAGATCAGCCCCGGCACGAAGGGGACGACCAGGGCGAGCGCGACCAGGACCAGGACAATCTTGAAGGTGTTCGACATCGGCTCCCCTCAGACTTCGCGGCCGAACAGGCCGGCCGGGCGTACCAGCAGGGCCAGCGCCATGATGACGAAGACCACCACGGTCGAGGCCTCCGGGTAGACCACCTTGGTCAGCCCCTCGATCAGCCCGAGGGCGAGCCCGGTCATCATCGCGCCGAGGATCGAGCCGAGGCCGCCGATCACCACCACGGCGAAGACGATGTTGAGCAGGTTGCCGCCCATGAGCGGCGTCACCTGCATGATCGGCGCGGCCAGCACCCCGGCGATGCCGGCCAGCGCCACGCCGAACCCGTAGGTCAGGGTGATCATCACCGGCACGTTGATGCCGAAGGCCTGGAGCAGGCGCGGGTTCTCGGTCCCGGCGCGGAGGTAGGCGCCGAGCTTGGTCCGCTCGAACAGGAACCAGGTGAAGACGCAGATCAGCAGCGAGGCCACGACCACGAAGACGCGGTACTTCGGCAGCAGCATGAAGCCGACATCGACCGGCCCCTGCAGGATCTCCGGCGGCTCGTAGCCCTGGCCGGAGACGCCGAACACGTATCGGAAGCCCCCCTCCATCACCAGCGCCACCCCGAAGGTCAGGAGCAGTCCGTAGAGGTGGTCGAGATGGTAGAGCCGGCGCAGCAGCGTGCGTTCGATGAGCATGCCGAACAGGGCGACGCAGAGCGGGGCCAGCACCAGCGCGACCCAGAAGCTGATCTGGAAGTCGGGATAGCCGAGCCAGGGCCCGATCTGGGTCAGCCCGATCCAGGCCAGGAACGCGGCCATCATGAACTGCGCCCCATGGGTGAAGTTGATGATGTTGAGCAGCCCGAAGATGATCGCCAGCCCCATGCTCAGGAGGGCGTAGAAGCAACCGCCGATGAGGCCGATGGTGAGCTGGGCCATGAAGGCCTGGAGGGTGATGTCCATCGGGGGGTCACCGGCGGCTGCGAGGGGCGGGAACCGCACGGAGACCGTCCGCGCGGAGCGTGGGGACGGCCTCAGCCCTTGGCGTTGAGCGGGCAGGCATCCGAGGGCTTCGGGAACACGTCGTCGCCCTTCAGGACCGCCCGGACGTTGTAGAAGTCCCAGTCGCGCTTGGATTCCGCCGGCTTCTTCACCTGCAGGAGCAGCATGTCGTGGACGAGGGCGCCGTCGGCGCGCAGCGTGCCGTTGCGGATCACCGCGTCGTCGATGGTCATGGTGCGCAGCTTGGCCATCACGGCGCCGGCCTCGTCGGTGCCCGCCGCCTCGATCGCCTTCAGGTAGCTGAGCGCGGCCGAGTAGACCGCCGCCTGCGACGCGCTCGGCATGCGCTTCATCTTGGCGAAATACTTCTCCGCGAAGGCGCGCGAGCGGTCGTCGTAGTCCCAGTAGAAGGCTTCGGTGAGGTACATGTCCTGGGCCTTGGCTAGGCCGAGGCTCTTCACGTCGGTGATGTAGGTGAGCAGCGGGGCGATCACCTGCTTGTCGCCGCGCCCGATGCCGTACTCGGCGGCCTGCTTGACGGCGTTGATCGTGTCGCTGCCGGCATTGGCCAGCGCGATCACCTGGGCGCCACTGCCTTGCGCCTTCAGCATGAAGGAGGAGAAGTCGCCGCCCGGGAAGGGATGGCGCGACACGCCCAGCACCTTGCCGCCCTCGGCCTCGACCACCGCGGAGGCGTCCTTCTCGAGGGAATGGCCGAAGGTGTAGTCGGCGGTGACGAAGTACCAGGTCTTGCGGCCGGTCTTCAGCAGCGCCTTGGCGGTGCCGGCCGCGAGCGCGTAGGTGTTCACCATCCACTGCGCGTTGAGCGGCGAGCATTTCTCGTTGATCGCCGCCATGGCGACCCCGGCCGAGAGCATCGTCACCCGGTTCTTCTGCTTGGCGATCTCCATCACGGCAAGCGCCGTCGAGGAGGTCGGGAAGTCGGCGATCATGTCGACCTTGCCCTGGTCGAACCATTCCCGGGCGAGGTTGGCGGCGATGTCGGGCTTGTTCTGGTGGTCGGCCGCGATGAGTTCGATGGGGGCGTTCAGCACTTTGCCGCCCATCTCGTCGATGGCGATCTGCGCCGCCACGGCCGAGCCGCGCCCGGTGAAGTCGGAATAGATGCCCGACAGGTCGTTGAGGATGCCGATCTTGACGACGCCGTCGCTGATCGCCTCGGCGGCGAGCGCCGGCAGGGGGATCGACAGGGGGGCCGACGCGAGCGACGCGCCGAGCACGTAACCGATGAACCGTGACCGCATGTTCCCGCCTCCTGTTCGTCCCGAATACTTGCCCCTGCCGGAGCGTTGTCTGTGCATCGTCGTGTCCCGAAAGCCGGCAGCCGCCTTTCGGGATAAGACTCAGAGGCCGAGCAGGCGCCCGACCTCGGCCTCCCGTGCCGCCACCGCGTCGGCCGGGATCTCGGCCGCGACCCGTCCGTGCTCGATCACGTAGTGGCGGTCGGCGAGGTGCCGGGCGAAGTGGAAGTTCTGCTCGACCAGCACGATGGTGAAGCCGCGGCTCTTGAGCAGGGCCACCGCCCGGCCGAGCGCCTCGACGATGACCGGGGCGAGGCCCTCGGTGATCTCGTCCAGCAGCAGGATGCGGGCGCCCGTGGTCAGGATGCGGCCGAGCGCCAGCATCTGCTGCTCGCCGCCCGAGAGGCGGCCGCCGCCGCTGTCGGCCCGCTCGGCCAGGTTCGGAAACAGCGTCAGCACTTCGGCCACCGACATCCCGTCGGGGCCGAGGCGGGGCAGGAGGGTCAGGTTCTCCTGGGTCGTGAGCGAGCGATAGATGCCGCGCTCCTCCGGGCAGTAGCCGAGGCCGAGCCGGGCGATCCGGTGCGTGCTGAGCCGGATCGTCTCCTGCCCGCGCACCCGCACCGAGCCGGCGCGCCGGTCGGTCAGGCCCAGGATGGCCTTGAGCGTGGTGCTGCGCCCGGCACCGTTGCGGCCGAGCAGGGTCACGCACTCGCCCTCGCGCACCGTGAGGTCGATCCCGTGCAGGACGTGGCTCTCGCCGTACCAGGCTTCGAGCCCGCGGATCTGCAGGGCGATGGCGGGCTCAGGCAAGTCCTTTTTGGGCAAGTCCGTCTCGGGCGAGTCCGTCTCGGGCGAGTCCGTCTCGGGCAAGTCCGTCTCAGGCATGTCCGCCTCCGAGATAGGCCGCCTTAACGCCGGGATCGTTGGAGACCTCGGCGTAGCTGCCCTGGGCGAGGATCTCGCCGCGCTGGAGCACGGTGATCGCGTCGCAGAGGTCCGCCACCACCGACATGTTGTGCTCGACCATCAGGATTGTGCGACCCACGGCGATCCGCCGGATCAGCCGCTTGATCCGGTCGACATCGTCGAGGGCCATGCCCTGGGTCGGCTCGTCGAGGAGAAGAAGGGGCGGATCGAGGGCAAGCGTCGTGGCGATCTCGAGGGTGCGCTTGCGCCCGTAGGAAAGATCGGCGGCGTTCGTGTCGGCGTAATCCGCAAGGCCGACCTCGGACAGAAGCACCATGGCCTCGTCGTCGAGCACGGACAACGATCGGATCGAGCGCCAGAACCAATATTGCGTCCCCAATCGCCGCTGGAGCGCGACACGGACATTGTCACGCACGCTCATGTGCGGGAAAGTCGCCGAGATCTGGAACGAGCGCACGATTCCCCGCCGGGCGATCGCCGCCGAACTCTCGTGCGTGATGTCGGCCCCTTCGTAGAGGATGCGTCCGCCGGTCGGCGTGTGGACCTTGGTCAGCAGGTTGAAGAACGTGGTCTTGCCGGCGCCGTTGGGGCCGATGAGCGCGTGGATGGCGTGACGGCGGACCGAAAAGTCGACGTCCCGGACGGCCGTGAAACCGCCGAACGCCTTGGTCAGCCCCTCTGTCACCAACGCGTGCTCAGCCACGACACCCCCACCGGCTCCGTTTCTGTAGATTGTATAAAATCTGCAGATGCGTCAAGCGTCCTCTGCGACGACAGCTGCACAATCAGCGGGCTTACCCGGCCGGGGCGTTCCGGTAGATCGCCACCAGCGATACGGCGGCGTGCGCGATGTGCGCTTGCAAGAGTTCGGCCGCCTCCGAGATGCGGCCCACTTCGCAGAGCGCCACGATCTGCGTGTGCTCGTGATCGGCACGCGCGGTGTCCCCGGAGGCGGACAGCTGCAGCCGCGTCGGGCGATCGCAATCCTGCAGCAGGGCGGAGACGATGCTGAGCGAGCGGGGGCGATCGGCGTAACGGAGCAGATCGAGGTGGAAGCTTCGGTTCAGCTCGCCCCATCGGTCGACCTGGCCAGCCTCAAGCGCCGCGCCGTACTCGTCGGTGAGGCCGCGCAGCCTCCGATAATCCGCCGCCCCGAAGCGGCGTGCGGAGAGCGCCAGCAGCGGCGGTTCGAGCTGCTCGCGCAGGCGGAAGATGTCTTCCACTTCCTCGACGGTCAGGCCGGTCACGAGCGCCCCGCGATGCGGCACGATCCTGACCAGCCCTTGAGCCTCCAGCTGCAGCAGCGCCTCCCGAACCGGGATGCGGCTGATGCCGAACTCCTCCGCCAGCGCATCCTGGCGCAGCTGGATCCCGGGCGCGAACTCACCGTTCAGGATGCGCTGACGAAGCGATTCCGTGACCGCGGCCGAAACGGTCTTGTGGCGCAGGCGATCGGTGGGACGTGACGGAGGATTGGGATTGGGATTGGGATCAGGCATCGGCACCTCGGAATGCGTGTAGATTTTATCCGAAGTCGATGCGTTGCGACAGACGGGGTCCTCACGCGGGCCGGGGCGTTGCCGGGCGCAGGCCGATGAACGTCCCGTGGGTCACCAAGCCGGCCCGACCCTTGCGTCGCGGCCGCCATCGCCGCCGCGACGCGAGGGCTGGGGGTGCCACTCAGTCCCCCCGTTCGCCGCGCAGGGTCTTCAGGCCGATGCCGGTCGCCTCGAAGCCGCCATCGACGGCGAGCTGCTGGCCCGTGACGAAGGAGGCCCGTTCGGAGCAGAGGAACACGATCGCCTCCGCGAGTTCCGACTCGAGGCCGTAGCGCCCCAACGGGACGGCATCGTGATAGTCGGCGCGGATCTCCGGGCTGTGAACCGCCTTGGCCATCGCGGTGTCCACCGGCCCGGGGGCGACCGCGTTCACCCGGATCCCGAACTGCGCCAGCTCGACGGCCTGCTGCTTGGTGAGCTGGGCCAACGCCGCCTTGCTGGTGCCGTAGGCGGTCCGCAGCGTCGAGGCGCGCAGGCCCGAGATCGAGGTGATGTTCACGATCGCGCCGCCGCGCTCGGAAAGCAGCGGGACGGCCGCCTGCGTGCACAGGAACGGCCCCGACAGGTTCACGGCGAGCACCCGCGACCAATCGTCGAACGTGGTCTCCATCAGCGGCTTGAAGATCGCGATGCCGGCGTTGTTGACCAGCGCGTCGAGCCGCCCGAACCGGTCGGCGACCTGCCGCATCGCGCCGGCGACCGCCTGCGGATCGGAGACGTCCGCGGTGACCGCCAGCACCGCCTCGGGCCGGTCGAGCCCGGCGGCGGCGGCGGCCACGGCCGGGCCGTCGATGTCGAGGAGGGCGACACGCCACCCGTCCGCGAGGAACCGGCTCGCGGCGGCGAGCCCGATGCCGCGGGCCGCCCCCGTCACCAGCGCGGTCCGGTCCTGGGTGTCGCTCATAGCGTCATATCCGTGGGCGAGGGCCGCGCGGCGGCGGCGGGGGATCGTTCCGGCAGCGGCGCCTCGCTCATGGTGCGCGACAGCGGCACCACTCGAAACCGCTCCCACAGATCCATACGATGCGGGACTTGAATTTCCAGTCCTTCCGTCGGCAGCGCGGCACCGAACATCAGGACCAGCTGCGCCGACCGCGAAGCCCCCTGCGCGCGGCAAACGGACGCCTCGGCACCTTCGGGGCCTGCATCCGCGTGACTGCGATTCGCAACGCGGCTAGCACGGTGATGGCGCGGCCGTGCCGACGCGGTCCGGGCACCCGCCGAGGAATCCCGTCCCGGCGGCTGGCCACGACGGGCCGACGTCATGACCGACCGATCCGGCGCTGCAGCAGCTGCCCCGACCGTCTCCACGCTGGCGGCGACGGCCATCGTCGTGGCCGACATGATCGGCATCGGCGTCTTCACCAGCCTCGGCTTCCAGGTCGCCGACATCCCGTCCGGCTTCACGCTGCTGCTGCTGTGGTTGGTCGGCGGCGTGGTCGCGCTGTGCGGGGCGCTCTGCTACGCCGAACTCGCCACGATGTTTCCCCGCTCCAGCGGCGAGTACAACCTCCTCACGCAGATCTACAGCCCGGCGGTCGGGTTCATGGCCGGGTGGCTCTCGGGCACCGTCGGCTTCGCCGCGCCGGTGGCGCTCGCCGCCATGGCGCTCGGCCAGTACGGCAAGGCGGTGCTGCCCGGGGCGCCGCCGCTCCTGCTCGGCCTCGCGGCGATCTGGATCGTCTCGCTCGTCCACCTGCGGGGCACGCGCCACAGCAGCGCGTTCCAGATCGGGTTCACGCTGCTGAAGCTGGCGCTGATCATCGCCTTCATCGGGGCGGGTTTCGCGCGAGGGGGCGGCGCGGCGATCGGCTTCTCGCCCGCTTCGTTCGATCCGGCGCAGGTCGTCAGCGCCAGCTTCGCGATCAGCCTCGTCTTCGTGATGTACGCCTATTCGGGCTGGAACGCCGCGACCTACATCGTCGGCGAGCTCGCCGACCCGCCGCGCAGCCTGCCGCGGGCGCTGTTCCTCGGGACCGGCCTCGTCGTCGCGCTCTCCATCGCGCTGAACGCGGTGTTCCTCTACACGACGCCCGCCGCCGAACTCGCCGGCCAGGTCGAGGTCGCGGTGATCGCCGGCCGTCACGTCTTCGGCGATGTGGGCGGCCGCGTCGTGGGTGGGCTGATCTGCGCCGGGCTGATCCCGACGATCGGCGCGATGATGTGGATCGGCCCGCGCGTCACCGTCGCGATGGGCGAGGACGTGACGCTGCTGCGCCTGTTCGCCCGGCGCACGCGGCGCGGGGTGCCGGGCGCCGCGCTTCTCCTTCAGGCCTGCGTCGCCACCATCCTGCTGTTCACCCAGAGCTTCGAGGCGGTGCTCGACTTCATCCAGTTCAGCCTGATCCTGTGTTCGTTCCTGACCGTGATCGGGCTGATCAAGCTCCGGATCGCCCGGCCCGACCTGCCGCGGCCGTTCCGGGCCTGGGGCTACCCGGTCACCCCGATGATCTTCCTGTCGGTCACGCTGTTCATGCTGGTCCACCTCGTGACCGTCCGGCCGCTCCAGTCCCTCGCGGGCCTCGCGCTGATGCTGGCCGGCTTCCTCCTGTACGGCATCGCGACGGCGCGGGAGCGGAAGACGGCGCGCATGGCGCCGCCGCGGTGAGGCCGGCGCCGCCTGCCCGGACGGCACCCGGCCCGGGGCCGCGCGCGATCACGGTCTTCAGGGAGCGGGCTTGAACGCCCGCAGCACGTCGAGCCGATACTCGGCGGTTCGCGACTGCTTCAGGACCCGCGCAAAACCTTGGGCGCCCGCGATGAAGCCTTCCGCCGCCTCGTCGCCGGAGAGCGGGTAATGGGTGACGCCGAGCCAGTGGACCAGCACGATGTCCGCTTCGGGGAGCACCGAGCCCTCCACCCGCGCGACCAGCCGGGCGAGGTCTGCGCGGTCGAGATAATAGGCGACCTCGGAGATCAGGATCAGGTCGAACCGCCCGTCCGGCCATGCGCCCGGAACGGCCGCGAGCTGGAAGCGCACGTTCGGGCAATCGGCGCAGCGCGCCCGGGCGTCGTCCAGGACGGAGGGGACTACGTCGAGCCCGATCAGCGCGTCGCACCGGGGGCAGAGCTGATGCGTGAACACGCCGATCGAGCAGCCGACTTCGAGGCCGGATGCGTAGCGGGCCCGCGGCAGGGCCGCGAGCGTCGCCGCATACTTGTCGCGCTCGTAAGGGCTCGTAGCGAAGCGCCACGGATCCGACTCCGTGGCGTACATGCCCTTGAAGTAATCGGTATCGAGACTCTTCGCGCGGCGGCCCGCCGAAGTCTCGGCCGGCCGCGTGGGGTCGACCTCGGCGCCCGAGGCACTTTGCATCCCGAGCATCGCGCTCGTCACGGCTGCGCCTCCGGCTTGCAGCAGGCGGCGCCGGGAGGCCGATTTGCGATCACGCACGAGAGGCCTCACCGCGCCTTCGGGATTGTGACGGTGAAACCGGGCGCGGTCCGGGCGGTTCCGGGCTGCGGCGTCAGGCGGCGCTGCCCGCCGCGGCGCGGCCGCCGAGATACGCGGCGCGGATGTCGTCGTTGGCCCAGAGCGCCTGCGGATCGCCTTCGAGGACGAGGCGGCCGGTCTCCAGCACGTAGCCGCGGTCGGCCACCGACAGGCCCATGCGGGCGTTCTGCTCGACCAGCAGCACCGTCGTGCCGCGGCGCCGCACCTCCGCGATGATCGCGAACACCGCCTGGACGATCACCGGGGCGAGGCCGAGCGAGGGCTCGTCCAGCAGCAGGAGGCGCGGCTTGGCCATCAGGCCGCGGGCGAGCGCCACCATCTGGAGCTGGCCGCCCGAGAGGGTCCAGCCGAGCGCGTCGCCGAAGCGCCGGATGTCGGGGAACAGCTCGAACATCGCCTCGACCTCGTCGCGCAAGGCGCGTTTCGGGACGCCGGACCGGTTCGAGGCGCCGAGCATGATGTTCTCGCGCACCGTGAGCCCCGGGAAGACCCGGCGCCCCTCGGGCACGTGGGCGACGCCGAGGCGCACGATCGCTTCGGGCTTCAGGCCGTGGAGCGGCTGCCCGTCGAGCAGGATGCTGCCGCCCGCCGGCTTCACCAAGCCGGAGATCGCCTTGAGGGTGGTCGACTTGCCGGCCCCGTTGGAGCCGAGCAGGGTCACGACCTCGCCCGTGCCGACCACGAACGAGAGCCCGCGCACGGCCTCGATCTCGCCGTAGCGGACGGTGAGGTCGCGGATCTCCAGGACCGGGTTCGACACGGCGGTGCTCATCCTGCTCAGGCCGGCGCGAGATCGGTCTTCAACGCGGTCTGGAGCCCCGCGCCCGGCCCGGTCGCGGCGTCCTCCCCGAGATAGGCCTCGATCACGGCGGGTTCGCGCAGCACGGAGGCGGTGACCCCGTCCGCGATGTGCCGACCGAAGTTCAGGACGGTGACGTGGCTCGCCACGTCGCTGACCAGGGTCATGTCGTGGTCGATGATCAGGATGGTCAGGCCCTTGGCCGCCATCCGGCGCAGCAGCACCGTCAGGGCGTTCTTCTCGCTGGAATTGAGCCCGGCGGCCGGCTCGTCGAGGAGCAGCAGCGTCGGGTTGCCGGCGAGCGCCCGGGCGATCTCGATCAGGCGCTGGTGCCCGTAGGAGAAGCCCGAGATCGGCTCCTGCGCCCGCGCCTCCAGCCCGACGAAGGCCAGGGCCGCGCGCGCCCGGGCCTCCAGCGCCGGCCGGTCGCTTGCGCCGAGGGGGTTGTTCGGGCGCTCGGCGCCGATCACCACATTCTCCAGGGCGCTCATCGAACGGAACAGGCGGATGTTCTGGAACGTGCGCCCGATCCCGACCGCGGCGCGCCGGTGCGGGGGAAACCGGGTGATGTCCCGGTCCTGGAGGCGCATGCTGCCGCCGGTCGGCGTGTAGAGACCGGACAGGACGTTGAGCGTCGTGGTCTTGCCCGAGCCGTTCGGGCCGATCAGCGCGTGGATGCCGCCGCGGGTGACGGTGAAATCGATCGCGTCCACGGCCTTGAGGCCACCGAAATGCTTGGACAGGCCTGACACGGTCAGCAGCGTCGCCGAGGCGTCGCGCTCCTGGCTCAGGGTCAGCTCCGGGGCGGGCGCAGGCGCAGGCTTGGCAGGCCGCAGCCGCCGGACCTGATCGCCCAGAAATCCCCAGATGCCGTCGGGCATGAACACGACGATCAGGATCACCGCGAGCCCGTAGATCGCCAGGTACAGGCCCGGGATCTCCTTGAGGAAGCGCAGCCATTCCGGAATGAGGATCAGCAGGCCCGTGCCGATCACCGCGCCCACCGGCGAACCGACGCCGCCCAGCAGCGCCATGGTCAGGAAGACGATGGACTCGGCGAAGGAGAACTGGTCCGGGCTGATATACGTGAAGCTGCCGGCAAACAGGCCGCCGCCCAGGCCCGCCAGCAACGCCCCGATGGCGAAGGCCGCGACCTTGGTGCGGTAGACGTCGATCCCGCTGACGCCCGCGGCCAGTTCGTTGTCGCGCACCGCCCGCATGGCGCGCCCGAGCCGGGTCCGCGGCAGGTGCCAGACCAGCCAGCCGACCACCGCCAGAACCAGGACGCACAGCGCGAGGTAGCTCTGTCCATCCGCGAACAGGGCCGGGCGGCGGATGTTCGGCACCCCGTCCGGGCCGTGGGTGACCGGGATCCAGTTGGTCAGGACCAGGGTGAGGATCTGCTGGAACGAGATCGTCACCATGGCGAGGTAGTGGCCACCGAGCCGCAGCGTCGAGGCGCCGAGCACCGCCCCGAGCACGACCGCCAGCGCGAGCCCGATCGGCAGGCACAGCCAGAAATTCAGGCCGTGATCGACCGTGCCGAGGCCGACCGCGTAGGCGCCGATCCCGAAGAAGGCGGCCTGGGCCAGGTTGATCTGGCCGCACAGCCCGAGCACGACGGTGAGCCCGATCACCGCGATCGCGTAGGTCGCGGCCTGCATCAGGATGTTGAGGACGTAGCCGGTGAGCGGCGTGGTCGCGGCGAGCGCCACGGCGGCTGCGGCGAAACCCGCATAGGCGAGGCTGCCGAGCGGCATCGGCCGGGAGGGCCGGGGGGCGGTCCCCGAGAGGGTCGGGTTGGCCGTCGTCGGATCGGCGCTCATGCTTTCTCCGCCACACGCTCGCCGAACAGCCCCTGCGGGCGCACGACCAGGAAGGCCACGAGGACGATGAAGGCGAAGGCGTCCTTGTACGGCACCGAGACGTAGGCCGCTCCGAAGGTCTCGATGATGCCGAGCGCCAGCCCGCCGATGATCGCGCCGGTCACGTCGCCGAACCCACCGATGATCGTCGCGGCGAAGGCCTTCAGCGCGATGGTCGCGCCCATCTGGATCGACACGAACAGAACCGGTGCCACGAGGATGCCGGCGATGCCGCCGAGCACGGCGCTGTAGACGAAGGTGAGCATGATCATGCCGGCGACCGGGATGCCGAGGAGCGCCGCCATCTCCTTGTCCTGGGAGGTCGCCTGGAGCTTCTTGCCGACCAGGGTGTGCTCGAAGAACCAGTACTGGAACGCCACGAGCGCCGCGGTCACCGCGATGATCAGCAGGTACTGGCTGTCGAGGAAGACCGGGCCGAGCAGGAAGCCCTGCGTCTCGAACACCGGCGGCAGGACCTGCGGCTGCGGTCCGTAGAGGGCGAGCGTGGTGTTGGCCAGGAAGATCGAGGCGCCGATGGTCGAGATGATCACCGGCAGGTAGGTGCGGTGGCGCAGGGGATAGTAGACGCCGAGGTTGAACAGGGCGCCGAGCAGAGCCATCCCGCCGATGGTGAGCAGCACCGAGAGCCAGTACGGCCACTCGAGATCGACGGCGAACACCACCATCAGGAAGGCCGCGACCATCGAGAACTCGCCCTGCGCGAAGTTCACGACGTTGGTGGCGCGGAAGATCAGCACGAAGCCCAGGGCCACGAGGGCGTAGACCGAGCCGATGCCGATTCCGGTGAAGAGGAGCTGGAGGATCAGGTCCATGTGCGCGCCCGTGCCCCGTCCGCGACGACGTGTTCAGCCCTGATAGAAGTCGATGCGCCGGTCGAACGTGATCGTGCCCTTGTCGTTGCGCACGACGTTGTAGCCGTGCAGGCCGTCGCCGTTCTTGTCGAAGTTGTAGGTGCCCTCGGCGCCCGCGTGGCCCCGCACCGCCAGCAGCGCCTCGCGGATCGCCTGCGGGTCGGTCTTGCCCGCCTTGTTGATCGCCAGCGCCAGGACCGTCACCGCGTCGAAGGTCCAGGAGGATTGGTTGTCGGGGGCGATCTTGGTCGCGGCGCGGTAGGCCTTGCCGTAGGCCCGGGCCGCGTCGCTCGATTCCTCCGCGTAGTCGGCCACGCCGTAGGTCCCGTAGAGCGAGGGCCCGGCGAGCTTCAGCGCCGTGACGTTGGTGATCGAGGGCGAGCCGACCCAGGGGGCGGTGACGCCGAGCTGGCGGAGCTGGCGGGCGAAGATGCCGAGGTCGTTCTCGAAGGTGAAGTACGAGCCGATCACGTCGGCCCCGGCCTGCCGGATCGCCAGCACCACGGGGGTGAAGTCCTGGCCCTGGTTGGCGTAGCCCTGGTCGAGCACGACCGTGGCGCCGACCTTACCCAGGCTCTCGGTCAGCGCCTTGGCGCCGCTCGTGCCGAAGGCGTCGGTGGAGTGGATGATCGCCCACTTCTTCTTGCCGAGGCCGTTGACGCCGTGCTCGGCGATCACCCGGGCCGAGAAGCTGTCGTTGGGCCGGAAGCGGAACATCCACGGGTTGCCGAGCTGCGTCAGCACCGGGTCGGTGCCGCCGAAGCACATCGGCTTGCCGGTCTTGAGGATGTCCGGCGCCATCGCGTGGTTCTGCGTGGAGCGGACCGAGCCCAGGAAGCCGACGAGATCGGGCTGCGAGGCCAGCTTGGAGAAGGCCAGCACGGCGCCGGGATTGGTGGTCTGGTCGTCCTCGGTGACGATCTCCAGCGGCTTGCCGAGCACGCCGCCGGCCTTGTTGACCGCCTCCAGGGCGATCTTGGCGCCGTTGAGGGCGAAGCGCCCCGCATCCGCGCCGGGGCCCGTGACCGGCAGCACCATGCCGATCCGGATCGTCGCGCCGGCGCCCTGCGCGTGACTCGATCGGATCACCCCCGGGGCGAGGCCGCTCGCAGCCGCGCAAGCGGCACCCGTCAAGAAAACGCGACGCGTCGTCTTCATCGGCATTCCCGTCCCGCCGCCGGTTCTTGTGCCCGACGTTGATTGTATTGGGCCATGCGGAACGCTTCATTGTCTATCCCGCGTCACCCGAACCGGTCGCCTTGCGGGTTAAGAAAGCCTAGGATCGTTACCCGAACGCGCCCGACGAGGCGCGACGACGGGAGATAGACCATCATGCGGATCGACGCCGCCGGACTGACCGCCTTCGTGCGGGACATCTTCGTTCGGGAGGGCTGCTCGGAGGCGGAAGCGGGGCGGATCGGCCAGTTCCTCGTGGCCGCCAACCTCACCGGCCACGATAGCCACGGGGTCATCCGGGTGCCGCGCTACGTCGCGTGGCTGCGCGACGGCGAACTCGTGGCCGACCGCAGCCCCGAGGTGCTGATCGACGGGGGTGCCTTCGCGCTGGTGGACGCCCATTACGGCTTCGGCCAGACCGCCGGCCCGTTCGCCACCGATCTCGGCATCGCCAAGGCCGGTGAGCACGGCGTCTCGGTCATCGCCCTTCGGCATGCCGGGCATCTCGGGCGGATCGGCGAATGGGCCGAGCGTGCCGCCGCCGCGGGCCTGATCTCGGTGCATTTCGTCAACGTCGCCGGCAGCCTGCTCGTCGCGCCGTTCGGCTCGGTGGAGCGACGCTTCTCCACAAACCCCGTCGCGGCCGCCTTTCCGCTTCCGGGGCGCGACCCGATCGTCCTCGACTTCGCGACCTCGGCGGTCGCCGAGGGCAAGGTCCTGGTGGCTTCGCAGGGGGGCAAGCCCCTGCCCGAGGGCGTGCTGATCGAGCCGGATGGCCGCCTCAGCGCCGACCCGACCACCTTGTTCGGCCCGCTCGACGGGCCGGACCGCGACAATCAGAAGGGCACGGGCGCGATCCGGGCCTTCGGCGAGCACAAGGGCTCGGGCCTGTCGCTGATGTGCGAGCTCCTGGCCGGCGCGCTCACCGGCTCCGGTACGGCGGGGCCGGGCAAGCGGCGGGTCTGCAACGGCATGCTCTCGCTCTACATGACGCCGAGCGCTTTCGGCTCGGACGACGCGATCGCGGCCGAGGCGCGCAGCTATCTCGATTTCTTCGCCTCCGCCCAGCCGGCGCCGGGTGGCGCGGTGCTGCTGCCCGGGGAGCCCGAGCGCCGCATGAAGGCGGAACGCCTAGCCGAGGGCGTGCCGCTTCCCGAGCCCGTCTGGGAGACGCTGCTCGCCGCCGGCCGGCCGCACGGCCTCGACGGGCAATCCTACTGCGCCTGAGGGGGCCCGGTCTCCCGAGCGGGGCGAACACCCCCCCTTGGGCAGGATCTCGACGGCGCGCATCAGGGGCGCGCCGGGGCGTGAAACGGTTCGCTAACCGAAGCCGCCCACCCTCGCGCGCATGTCCAAGCGAACGATCCGAACGGCGAGGGGCGTCCTCTGGATCGCGGCCCTCGCACTCTGCTGTTTTTCGGCCGTGATGCTGGTGAAGGCCAACCGCCCCGCGGAGCGGTCGGTCGCGGCGCCGTCATCCTCCGATCCCGTCACGACGGGATCCATCGACCGGGCTCCGATCCGATGGTGCGGGGCCGCCCCGTGGTGCCGCTGACCGTCGCTACCGTTTCCACTGCTTGACGAGGATCTCATGCGACACTGGATCTCCCTGCCGATCGTGCTGATGCTCGGCTTCGTGACGCCGGCTCACGCGCAAGGCCTGGCGCGCGGCGCGCAGGACGGTCGGGAGCGCGGCGAGGCCATCGCGGGCCCGCTCGGCGCCGTGGTCGGCGGCGCGATCGGTGCCGCCGTCGGCACGGCCAACAGCATCCTCGGGATCGACCGGCGGGACCGCTTCCGCATCTACGCGATCGGCGAGCAGCGGCCCTCCTTCGCCTACGCGGGGCCGGTGCGGGTCGGAACCGTCCTGCCGGAGGACGGTGTGGTCTATTACGACGTGCCGGCCGAATTCGCGCTGCCGAACTACAACTACACCATCGTCAACGATCACCCCGTGCTGGTCGAGCCGCGGACGCGGCGCATCGTCGAGGTCATTGATTAGGGGCTGCGCGCATCCGCGCGGAGCCGAGGTTTCACGCCGCCGGGACGCGCCCGGCGGCGTGGTCGTGCTCGGCGCGGGGCGCCGACGCGATGTTACTTCAGGCGCGCGGCGGCCCAGGCGATGTGGTCGGCCATGAAGGTCGAGATGAAGAAGTAGGAGTGGTCGTAGCCCTCGCGCATGTTGAGGGTCAGTGCGATCCCGGCCTTCTTGCAGGCCTCCTCCAGCAGCCAGGGGCGCAGGCCGTCCTGGAGGAAGCTGTCGGCGGTGCCCTGATCGACCAGGAACTCGGGGAAGCGCTTGCCGTCCTCGATCAGCGCGGTGGCGTCGTGGGCGCGCCAGGCGGCCGTGTCGGACCCGAGATACTTCTCGAAGGCCGGCTTCGACCAACCGGCCGTCGCGGGCTGGGCGATCGGCGCGAAGGCGGAGCAGGACTTGAAGCGCTCCGGGTAGGTCAACGCGATGGTGAGCGCGCCGTGCCCGCCCATGGAATGGCCGAAGATGCCCTGGCGGGTCATGTCGGCGGGGAACTCCTTCGCGATGAGGGCCGGCAGCTCCTCCGTCACGTAGCTCCACATCCTGTAGTTCTTGTCATAGGGCGCCTGCGTGGCGTCCAGATAGAACCCGGCGCCGGAGCCGAACTGCCAGTTGCCCTCCTCGTCCGGGATGCCGGGGCCGCGCGGACTGGTGTCGGGGGCCACGATGATCACGCCGTGCTCCGCGGCAGCGGCGCGGTACTCGCCCTTGTCCATGACGTTGGCGTGCGTGCAGGTGAGCCCGGACAGGTACCACAGCACCGGGACCGGGCCCTTTTCGGCCTGGGGCGGCACGAACACCGCGAAGGTCATCGGGCATCCCGTGGTCTGCGCGTCGTGCTTGTAGACGCCCTGCGTGCCGCCATGGGCGCGGGCCTTCGAGACGGTTTCCATCAGCTGTGATCTCCTGCTCGGGAGGCGGGAGCCCCGCTCGGGGGCTGGATCGCGGGCCCGGGTCTTCGAGAATGCGAGGACGTGCGCGGGGCTCCCCGGCCTTGCAGGCGGGGAGCCCCGGATCGGTCTTCCTCAGTAGACGACGACGGAGCGGATCGACTTGCCTTCGTGCATGAGGTCGAAGCCGTGGTTGATCTCGTCCAACGGCATGGTGTGGGTGATCAGATCGTCGATGTTGATCTTACCCTCCATGTACCAGTCGACGATCTTCGGCACGTCGGTGCGACCGCGGGCGCCGCCGAACGCCGAGCCCCGCCAGACCCGGCCGGTGACGAGCTGGAACGGGCGGGTCGAGATCTCGCGGCCGGCCTCCGCCACGCCGATGACGATCGACTCGCCCCAGCCGCGATGGCAGCATTCGAGGGCCTGGCGCATCACGTGGACGTTGCCGGTGCAATCGAAGGAGAAGTCGGCGCCGCCGCCCGTAAGATCGACGATGGCCTGGACCACCTTGTCGGTGCCGACCTCGTTCGGGTTGATGAAGTGGGTCATCCCGAACTTGCGGGCCATGGCCTGCTTCTCCGGGTTGATGTCGACGCCGATGATCTTGTCGGCACCGACCATCCGGGCGGCCTGCAGCACGTTGAGGCCGATGCCGCCGAGGCCGAACACCACCACGTTAGCGCCGGGCCAGACCTTGGCGGTGTAGATCACCGCGCCGATGCCCGTGGTCACGCCGCAGCCGATGTAGCAGATCTTGTCGAAGGGGGCGTCTTCGCGGATCTTGGCGAGCGCGATGGCCGGCAGGACCGTGAAGTTCGAGAAGGTCGAGCAGCCCATGTAGTGGAACACGGTGTTCGACCCGCCGGGATTGCCGCCGGTGGAGACGCAGGAGAAGCGGCTGGTGCCGTCCGGCATGACGCCCTGGCCCTGGGTCGCCCGGATCGCGGTGCACAGGTTGGTGCGCTGCGAGAGGCAGGACTTACAGTTGCGGCATTCCGGCGTGTAGAGCGGGATGACGTGGTCGCCGGGCTTCAGCGTGGTCACGCCGGCGCCGACCTCGCGAACGATGCCCGCGCCCTCGTGGCCGAGGATCGCCGGGAACTTGCCCTCGGAATCGAGTCCCGAGAGGGTGTAGGCGTCGGTGTGGCAGATGCCGGTGGCCATCAGCTCGACGAGAACCTCGCCGGCCTTGGGCCCTTCGATGTCGATGGTCTCGATGGTGAGAGGCTTCTTGGCTTCCCACGCGACCGCGGCGCGCGTCTTCATCACGTGTTCCTGTTGTTTGGACGATCACGGACGGCGTCGAACGGCCGACTCTTCGGCGCGCCTCGCCCTGGGGCGGCACACCGAACGGTCCGAAAATCTGGGGTGTGTTTGATGGTTCTGGCGCCGAGATGCAATGTGTGCGTCCGCGTTTCGGGTACGTCCCCCGTTCGAGCGGTCCGGGGAATGGGTCGCATCCGCACGGCTTGGGCGGCGCGCTAACTGCGGGGCATGGACCCTACCTTTCCCGTGAATCGCCCCATGACCCGAGCCGCCGGGCTCGACCGGCTCGCCGCCTTCCTGGCCGGAGCCGGGGCCGATTACGCCGCCTGCCGCAACACCGACCGTGGTCCCGGCCGCGCGCCGACCACCTCGGCCCTCTCACCTTACCTGCGCCGGCGCCTGATCACGGAGGCCGAAGTCGCGGCCGCCGCCGAGAACGCGTTCGGCGATGGCGGCGCCGAGAAGTTCGTGTCCGAGGTGTTCTGGCGGACCTACTTCAAGGGCCATCTGGAGACCCACCCGTCCGCCTGGACGGACTACCACGCCCGGGTTGCTTGCGACCGGGAGCGGCTCGCCGCCGAGCCCGGACTGCGCCGCACCTACGCGATGGCGGTCGAGGGCCGGACCGGGATCGACGGGTTCGACGACTGGGCCCGCGACCTCGTCGATACCGGCTGGCTGCACAACCACGCCCGGATGTGGTTCGCCTCGATCTGGATCTTCACGCTGCGCCTGCCCTGGGCGCTCGGAGCCGCGTTCTTCATGGACCACCTGGTCGATGGCGATCCGGCGAGCAACACCCTGTCCTGGCGCTGGGTGGCGGGGCTGCACACCCGGGGGAAGCACTATGTCGCCCGTGCCGAGAACATCCGGCGCTACACCGAGGGCCGCTTCGACCCCGTCGGCCTCGACGAGGAGCCGGACGCCCTCGACGAGGCGATGCCGCCCCGCGAGGTCCCGCTGCCCCGGGCCGAGACCGTGCCGGCAGGCGACATCGCGCTGCTGCTGCATCTCGACGACCTGCACCCCGAGAGCCTGCCGCTGGGGGACTCCCGGGTGGTTCGCGTCGGCGGCCTGCTGGTCCATGCCCCCGGGGCCTCCGAGCGGGTCCGGGCAGCCGACGCCGAGGCGATGGCCGATGCGCTGCAACGCTCCGCGGCGCAGTTCGGCTGCGAAGCGGGCCCGGTCGAGGCAGGCTGGTCCGGGGATCGTCCGGTCGTCACCGCCTGGGCTCCGGTGGGCCCGTCGGCCGATGCCCTGCCGGAGGATTGCATCCGGGTTCGCCGTGCATGGGACGAGACCGCCTGGCCGCGATCCACGCGCGGCTATTCCCGCCTGCGCTCGGTGATTCCCGCGGTCCTGACAGCATGAGGTCCCGGACCCGTCCGCCGCCGACTGTCCGCGCCGCGCTGATTTGAATCGTCGCGGTTCCGGGTCTTCCGGCCCCGGTCTTCATGGCGACCGACCCGGCAGATACGGTATGGAGCCGCCGGACGGCCTGACCGTTGGGAGACCGACGGCCAGGTCTGGCGACGCGGGGGCGGGATTTCGCTGCATGGATGTCGAACACGACGCGCTGCGTCGGCGCCTTCAGGAGGCCGAGGCCGAGATCGAGCGTTTGCGGGCGTACAACGCGAGCGCCGTGCATGCGCCGAGCGGCAACGAGCGCACGTCGGCGGCCGGGATCGACCTCCTGTTCACGGCGGCGGAGAAGACCCGCATGCCGCAGATCGTCACCGATCCCAACCTGCCCGACAATCCCATCGTCTTCGCCAACCGCGCCTTCCAGGAGCTGTGCGGCTACGGCGCGGAGGACCTGATCGGCCGCAACTGCCGGTTCCTCCAGGGGCCCGGGACGGATCCCGCCGACGTCGCCAAGGTCCGCGACGCCATTGCGGCCCGCCGCGACGTGGTCGTCGAGATCCTGAACTATCACCGCGACGGCAGGCCGTTCCGCAACGAACTCTACGTCAGCCCGGTCTTCGATGCGGACGGGCAGCTGCGCTACTTCTTCGCCAGCCAGCTGGACGTTACTCGCTTCCGCACCGAGGAGGAGCGCCTGGCCGAGAGCGAGGCGCGCTACCAGACCCTGTTCGAGGCCATCGATGCCGGCTTCTGCGTGGTGGAGATGCGGTTCGACGCCGAGGGCCGCGCGGTCGATTACCGCCTGATCGAGGTCAACCCGGCCTTCGAGCGCCATACCGGCCTGCGAAACGCGGCGGGGCGCTGGGTCAGCGAACTCGTTCCCGATCTCGAACCGTCCTGGTTCGAGACCTACGGTGCGGTCGCCATGACCGGGCGCTCGGTGCGCTTCGAGAGCGCCGCCGTGTCGATGGGGCGCTGGTTCGACGTCCATGCCCTGCGCGTCGGCGAGCCGGCGCGGCGGCGCGTCGCGATCCTGTTCAACGACATCACCGACCGGCGCCGCCTCGAGGATCACCTGGAGACCGCCGCCCGCGAGCGGACCGACGAGCGCGACACCCTGTGGCGGGCGAGCCGCGACCTGTTCGTGGTCTGCGGCTTCGACGGCGTGTACCGGGCGGTGAACCCGGCCTGGACCGCGACCCTCGGCTGGACCTCCGAGGATCTGGTCGGCGCCCGGTTCGACGCGTTCGTACACCCGGACGACCGGACGCTCGCGGAACAGGCGCTGGCGCGGGTGATCGCCGTCGGCGACGTCGACGACGTCGATGTCCGGTTCAGGACGCGCGACGGCGCCTATCGCTGGATCTCGTGGAACGTGGTCCCGCGCGGCGACCACTTCTACGCGGCGGGTCGGGACGTCACCGAGCGGAAAGCCCTCGAGGAGCAACTCCGCCAATCCCAGAAGCTGGAGGCGGTGGGCCAGCTCACCGGCGGGGTGGCGCACGACTTCAACAACCTGCTCACCGTGATCAAGTCGTCGACCGACCTGCTCAAGCGCCCGAACCTCCCCGAGGAGCGCCGCACCCGGTACGTCGACGCCATCTCGGACACCGTCGCCCGCGCCGCCAAGCTGACGGGCCAATTGCTGGCCTTCGCCCGGCGCCAGGCGCTCCAGCCCGAGGTGTTCGACGTCGGCCGCGGCGTGGCTTCGGTCTCCGACATGGTGCGGACCCTGACGGGGGCGCGCATCCACGTCGACATGCAGGTCGTGCCCCTGCGGGACGCGGCGGGGCTGGAGAGCCCGTGCCTGATCGACGCCGATCCGAGCCAGTTCGATACGGCTCTGGTGAACATGGTGGTCAACGCGCGCGACGCCATGGCGGGCGAGGGCCGGATCACCATCCGGGTGCAGCCCGTGAATCGCGTCCCGGCCGTGCGGGCCCACCCGGCGATACAGGGGGATTTCGTCGCGGTCTCGGTGACCGATACCGGCACCGGCATCGCCCCCGGTGACCTGGAGCGGATCTTCGAGCCGTTCTTCACGACCAAGGGGGTGGGGCAGGGCACCGGTCTGGGCCTCAGCCAGGTGTTCGGCTTCGCCAAACAGTCCGGTGGCGAGGTCGTCGCCGAGAGCCGCCTGGGCGCGGGCAGCACCTTCACCCTGTATCTCCCGCGGGCGGTGGCTGCGGCTGTCCCGGAGGCCGAGGCGCCCGAGCCCGCGGCCCTGGCCGACGGCCACGGCACCTGCGTCCTCCTGGTCGAGGACAACCTCGAGGTCGGCGCGTTCGCCGCGCAGGCCCTGCAGGAACTGGGCTACAGCACGGTCTGGGCGACGGACGCGGAGAAGGCGCTACGCGAGTTCGAGCGTGTCCCGTTCCGCTTCGAGGTCGTGTTCTCGGACGTGGTGATGCCCGGCATGAACGGGGTCGAGCTGGCCCACGAGATCCGCCGCCGGCAATCCGACCTCCCGGTCGTCCTGGCATCGGGCTACAGCGACGTGCTTGCAGCGCACGGCACCCACGGCTTCGAGCTGCTGCGCAAGCCGTACTCGGTCACCGACCTGTCGCGCATCCTGCGGCGCGCCGTCGAACGGGCACGGTCGCCGGCGCGGCGCTGACGGACGGGATCTCCCGCAGGCCGCGCGCGCAGGGAAGGGCACACTCCCCGCGGTGTGGGCGGCCTGAACTGAACCAGCGCCGGGACTGGCATCCGGGCGCCGAGGCCAACCCGCGACGAGATCGCCACGGCTGAGATTGATCGGAAAGGCCAAGCGTTCAGCTCACCGGCCTCTGGCCGGCCAACTGCGCTAATTGGCACGTCACCAGTACGCGGACGTACGGCAGCCGGGCTTTAACCCCAGGCAAACCGACACGTTAAGCTGACGCCCTAAGGCATTCAGGAGATTGGCGCACCCGACACGATTCGAACGTGTGACCTTTGCCTTCGGAGGGCAACGCTCTATCCAGCTGAGCTACGGGTGCTAGCCGCGTCGATTTCCTAACCCAACCGCGGCGCCAGTGCAACGGTCTGGGTGAGGCTGCCTTTGCCTGCGTCCGTGTCCGGACTGGGACCGGATACCGAACCGGTTCCGGCCGTCGGCGGCGCGATGGCTGCAGGGTGTTGCCCTGGCGGTCTTGTCTTCGCGTGCGGTTTCCCGGTCCTTGGCGGTCGCTAGGGGATTATGGGGCGAGGCGGGTGTCGCAGCGGGTCGGCGGGGAAGACCGAGCGGCGAACAATTTCGGCATGCTGCGCGTGCTGTTCGCGATCCTGGTCGTGCTCTCGCACGCGCCGGAGCTGGCGGATGGCAATCGGTCGCGCGAATGGCTCACGCAGGTGTTCGGCACGCTGTCGCTGGGCGAGGTCGCGGTGGACGGATTCTTCTTGGTGAGCGGCTACCTGATCACCGCGAGCTACCGCGCCAAGCGTTCGTTCTCCGACTACCTGAAGCGGCGGGCGCTGCGGATCTATCCGGGCTTCGTGGTGGCGTCCCTCGTCTGCATCGCCGTCGTCGCGCCCCTGGGCGGCGGTGACTTGGCCGCGATCTCGCCCGCCGAGACCGTGCTGCGCCTGTCGCTGCTGCTGATGCCGGTGGTTCCGGGCGCGTTCGAGGCGCTGCCCTATCCGATCCTCAACGGATCGCTCTGGACGATTCCGTGCGAGTTCGGCTGCTACCTGCTGCTCGGTCTGGTCGGCGGCGCGCGCGCCCTGCGGCGGCGGCGGCGCTACCTCGTCCTGCTCGCCGGCCTCGGGGGAGTGCTGGCCCTGCGCTGGCTCGTCCTGCCGATCGGCCAGCCCGGGCATGGGCTCGGCGTTCTGTCGGAGATGATCCGCCTGAGCTTCGTGTTCTGCTGCGGCGGCGCCTTCCAGCTGTTCGGCGACCGGATCGCCTATACCGGCCGGGGCGCAGCCGCCGCCGCGTCGCTGCTCCTGCCGCTGATGTTCAGCCCGCCGCTCGCCGAGCCGGCCTTCGCGATTCTCGGCGGCTACCTGATCTTCTGGTTCGCCCTGGCGGTGCGCCCCAACGCCCTCAGCCGCGCCACCGCGCGCGTCGATGCCTCGTACGGGCTCTATCTCTATGCCTGGCCTGTGCAGAACCTGCTGGTCGCCCATCGGCCGGACCTGCCACCCTGGACGGCCGCGATCCTGACCCTCGCGGCGGCGGCCCCACTGGGGTTCCTGAGCTGGTACTTGGTCGAGAAGCCGATGCTCCGACACCGGCCCGGTACGCACCGGTCTGCGATCCGGGGTTCCGGCGACGCCCTGACGGCCGCCCCCGCGCTCGGCCCGTGACCGCGCGGTAACCGCGGGGGGCCTCGCGGGTTCTCGTCGGGAGAGCACCGGCCCTGCGGGTCGGGCGGAGGCCGGAGCGGGCGATGACGCAGACGATTGATCGCGGAACGCTGGACCGGCTGATCGCCCTCGGCCGGGCGCGGGGCGCACTCACGGCAATCGACCTGCAGGCCGCCCTCCCGGTCGACCGCATGGATGTCGACGCCCTGGTGCTGGTGATGCTGGAGCTCGACGCCGCGGGGGTGAGCGTCGAGCCGGAGGCCTTCGGACCGCCCCTGGATCGGGCGATCCCGGGATCGGTCATCCTCCCGGAGCAGCAGCCCGGGACGCCGCCGCCGGTCCTGCCGGCCGGCGGGACCGGGGCTCCGGCCGCGGCGGCGGAGCCCCGGCCGATTCGATCCGCCGCCGCGCCGGGCCTGGATCCCGACGACAGCCGCGACGCCACCCAGGCCGTCGCGTTGGCGGCCCTCGCGACGTTCCTCATCCTCGGCGCCGTGCTGCTGATGCTGTGAGCGGCGGGCCGGAACGCTTGCGCGGGCGGCTCCGTTGGCCCAGGCCCTGATGGATCGAGAGGATAGACCCGAACCATGCGTCAACGAGCCGACGGCACCCTGGCCCTGCTGGTCGCGGCCCTGCGCGAGAGCGCGACGCATCTGGAATCGCTCCTGAGCCTGGCGCGGACCGAGATCGACGGCAACGTCCGGGCCATCGTCTCGCTGGTCGCGATCGTCGGCACGATTCCCGTGCTGCTGATCGTCACGTTCTTTCTCGGGCTCGACGGACTCGTGAAGCTGCTCGCCGTGCCGTTCGGCTCCGAGGCGCCGGCGGCGCTGATCGTGGCGGCGCCGTTCCTGGTCGCGGCGTTCGCGCTCGGCTGGCTCGGCCTGCGCCGGATGGCGCTGTCGAACCTGGAGCCGTGGCGGACGTGGCGGCAGGTCAAGCAGGATGCCCGGGAGTTGGCGCGGCCCCGGGGGTAATCCGAGGTACCCGCCGCCTGCGGCAGGAGGGGGCGCCCTACCGCGTCGGCACCAGGATCGTGCTCGGCCCCGACTCGATCGGCACATCCAGATGGCAGAGCAGGCCCCCGGCCTCGAAGGCGAGGTCGACCATGCCGTCGAGCTCGCGCCGGACACCGCCGGAGATCAGGCGGGTCCCGAAGCCGGCCCGGGCCGGCGGCTGCACCGGCGGGCCGCCGCTCTCCTGCCAGTCGAGGCGCAGGCGCCGTATCCCGCCCTCCGGCGCGGCCAGCGACCACGAGACCCGCACCCGTCCCCCCGGCACCGCGAGGGCGCCATACTTGGCGGCGTTGGTGGTCAGCTCATGGATCGTCATCCCCAGGGCCAGCACGTGCCGGGGTGAGAGCGCGACGTCGGGCCCGTCGAGGCCGATCTGATCGGCGCCGGTGCGGTAGGGGTTCAGCTCGCTCTCCAGCACCTCACGCAGGGAGGCGCCGCTCCAATCTTCGCGGGTCAGGAGGTCGTGGGTCTTCGACAGCGCCAGGATCCGCGCCTCGAGGACGCCCTCGGCGCCGCGGGACTGGCGGGCCAGGGCCTGCACCGTGGCCAGGGTGTTCTTCACCCGGTGGTTCAGCTCGTGCAGCATCGTCACCTGCTGTTCCTGCAGGGCGCGGCCGTGGCGGATCTCGGCGTGCAGCGCGTCGGTGTTGCTCTGGAGCGCGGACGCCATGGCGTCGAGCTTGCGCCCGAGGCGGCCGAACTCCGCCAGGCCGCGCAGGCCCGTGCGGGCGGAGAGGTCGCCGTCCTGCCAGGCGGCCGCGACCCGGAGCAGGCGATCGATCGGGTGGCGGATGAACATCCGTCCGGCCAGGAGCGCCGCCGCCAGCGCCAGGACCGCGCCCAGGACGATCAGCACCAGCCCGCGGCGGCTGGCGGCATCGATATCCGCGAACGCCGCCGCGCTGTCGCGCCCGGCCACGAGGCGCACCCCGGAGAGCGGCCCCTCCGGCATGGCCGTGGCGATGACCCGCGTGCGGCCGTCAAGGCCCTCGGCGATGCGCACCTCGCCGTCCCGGGCCGTCCGCATCACGACGCGCTCCTGCGGGATCGGCTTGCCGATCCAGTCCGCCCCGTCCGGGCGCCGCGCGATGATCAGGCCGTCGCGGTCCGTCACCGTGATGGCCGTCTCGGCCTGGTGCAGGGTCTGCTCCAGATGGTCGGACAGCCAGTCGAGATCGACGGCGGCCAGAAGGACGCCCGTCGCGGAGCCGTCGGTCGCGTCCCCCCCGGCCACGACCCGGGCGAAGTGGATCGAGGGCCGGTTCGAGACGGTCCCCAGCGCGTAGCCGCCGACCGCGAATCCGCCGGCTTCCAGGGCGCGGTGATGATAGGCGCGTGCGCCGGTCGAGTAGGATCCCGGTGCCGAGCCGGCGCTGTCGCAGATCACCGCGCCGGCGGGATCCGTGAGCGCGATCAGGATCACGTGCGGGAGCCGGGCGGCGGAGCGCTTCAGGTAGGCCGCGCAGGCGGCGGGGTCGCGCGCCCGCACGGATGGATCCCCGGAGATGAGGTCGAGCGCCTGGCGCATCCGCTCCGACAGCTGGGAGAAATCCTCCGCGGCGCCCCGGACGGTGGCGAGCGCGTCGGCACGCACCGCCGCGTCGCGGCTCGTGCGCAGGGCAACCTCGTTGTAGCCCTGGATCGCCAGAGCCGGCGTGAGCGCCAGCAGCACCAGCAGCAGGATGCGGGTGGTGAGCGACATGGGCGGTCAGTCGAGACCCGCGATCATCGCGCGCACCCGGGCGGCCAGGGCCTCGACCGGGAACGGCTTGGTCATCATCCGCATGCCGGGTTCGAGGTGGCCGTTGCCGAAGGTCGCGTTCTCGGCGTAGCCGGTGATGAACAGCACCTTCAGGTCCGGCCGGTCCGGGCGGATGGCGTCGACCATCTGGCGGCCATTGAGGCCACCGGGCAATCCGACGTCGCTGATCAGCAGGTCGATCCGCCCCGGCGCGCGCAGCAGCGCGAGGCCCGCCTCGGCGTCCGCGGCCTGGAGTGCGGTGTAGCCGAGGTCGCCAAGAACCTCGGCGATCAGGTCGCGCACCACCGGGTCGTCCTCCACCACGAGCACCGTGTCGCCGCGCTCGGCCCGGTGCACCTCGATGAGACCGGACTCCGCCTCCTCGGGCGGCGCGGCGCCGCGGTGACGCGGGAGATAGAGCTTGACCGTCGTGCCGCGACCCGGCTCCGAGTAGATCCGGACATGTCCCTCGGACTGCTTGGCGAAGCCGTAGATCATCGAGAGGCCGAGGCCGGTGCCCTGGCCGAGGGGCTTGGTGGTGAAGAACGGGTCGAAGGCCCGGGCGGCGACCTCCGGGCTCATGCCGGTCCCGGTATCGCTGACGCTGAGGCAGACATACGCGCCCGCGTTCACGCCGGCGTGCCGGCGGGTGTAGGCGTGGTCGAGATGGGCGTTGGCGGTCTCGATCACGAGGCGGCCGCCCTCGGGCATCGCGTCCCGGGCGTTGATGGCGAGGTTGAGCAGCGCGTTCTCGAGCTGGTGCGGGTCGCAGAGGGTCAGCCACAGGCCACCGGCGGTGACGAGTTCGAGGTGGATCCGCTCGCCCAGGGTCCGCCGCAGCAGGTCCTCCATGCCGGTGACCAGCGGGTTGGCGGCGGTCGGCCGCGGCTCCAGCGGCTGACGCCGGGCGAAGGCGAGGAGGCGGTGGGTCAGCGCCGCGGCGCGGTTGGCCGACGACAAGGCCGCGCGGGCGTAGCGCTCGATCGCGTCGGTGCGGCCCTGCTGGATGCGGGTCTGCATCAGGTCGAGGGAGCCGACGATGCCGGTCAGCAGGTTGTTGAAGTCGTGGGCGATGCCGCCGGTGAGCTGGCCGATCGCCTCCATCTTCTGCGCCTGGAGCAACTGCTCCTCGACCCGGCGCTGCTCGGTGAGGTCCCGCCCGACGATGTAGAACAGCCCGGTTCCCGGATCGGGCACCGCCGTCCACATCACCACCCGGCGCTCGCCCGCGCGGGTCAGGACGCGGTCGACGAAGCCCGCCACCGTCTCGCCGGCCGTTAGGCGGCCCACCACCTCGACGGTCTCGGCGTGGTCGCCCGGATCGACGACGTCCAGGAACGGCCGGCCGAGCAGTTCCGCCTCGCTCCAGCCGAGCATGTGCGTCCAGGCCGGATTGACGGTCTTGAGGAAGCCGTCGAGGCCCGCCGTGCCCATCAGGTCGTTGGTGGTCTCCCACAACCGGTCGCGTTCGCGGGTCCGCTGGGTGACCTCGGAGAGGAGGGTGGCCTCGACCCGCTTGCGGTCGGTGATGTCCTGCACGAACACGTGGAAGCCGTCGACCGCACCGTCGGCGCCGCGCCGGGGCAGGTAGCGGATCTCGGCGTCGCGGTGGCGCCCGTCCTGGTGGGGCCAGGCGATCTCGAACCGGACGGCCTCGCCGGCGCGGGCGCGCTCGACATAGGCGCGCCGCAGCTCGAAGGCGGTCGGCCCGAGCAGCACCCGCACGTCCCGCCCCACGATCTCCGCGGCCGGGCGGAAGAACCAGTCCTGATACGCCGCATTGGCGAAGCGGTAGACGTAGTCCCAGTCGATGAAGGCGATGAGCACCGGCAACGCGTCGGTGATGAGGCGCAGCTCGCGCTGGTTGGCCTCCGCCCGCTGCTCGGCGGACTTGTGGTCGGTGATGTCGCGCACCGCCCCGACGAACCGGATCGGGCGCCCATCGGGGTCGCGCTCGAGCGCGCCGCGGCGGGCGATCCAGCGTTCCGCGCCGTCATCCGCCCGACGGATCCGATAGGCCACGTCGGCATCGGTCAGGCCGGCGCCCCGGTCCGCCCATTGCGCGACGCGTCCGGCATCCTCCGGGATGACGAGACGGACGACCGCGTCGATCGGCAACGTCTCCTGCTCGGCCAGGCCGTACAGGCGGAAGAAGTGCGGCGTGGCGTGGATGACGTTCCGGTCGAGGTCGATGGAGAACACCCCGACGCCGCCGGCCTCCTGGGCCCGGCGCAGGCGCGTCTCGGAGGTGCGGAGCGCCGCCTCGGCCCGGACCTGGGCACCGATCTCGGCGTTGACGCCGAACCAGCGCACCACCCGGCCGGTGGCGTCCCGCAGCGGCACGATCCGCGTCAGGAACGACCGGAACACGCCGTCGGCCCCGCGCAGGGGAAACACCATCTCGAACGGCTCGCCGGTGGCGATCGAGGCGGCCCAGACCGCCGTCACCCGGGGCAGCGCCTCCGGGTCGTGGACGCTCTGCCAGCCCCAGCCGGCCATGGCCGCCTGCGTGGTGCCGCAGTAATCGAGCCAGCGCCTGTTGTACCAGCAGAGATGGCCGTCGCCGCGGGCGAGCCAGCACAGGATCGGCAGGTGGTCGGCGAGCCGGCGGAACTCGGCATCGTCGATCCGCTCGGGATCGGGATCGGGCAGGAACGCGTCGACATGGGCTGACCTGTGCCAGTACGCGCGATCGAAGGCGGTCTCGTCCCGCGGCGCCTCTTCATGCTGCGGCACCTCGGCCCGGGTCTCCGCCCGGCTCGCGGCGAGGGCGGTGCGCAGGCGGGTGACTTCGTCCTCGAGGTCACGGGTGCGGCGCCGGAGAACGTCCGCCTCGTCCGCGCTCAAGGCACCGCTCACGGCGCGCGGACCGCGCGGCATCGGCCGGACACGGACGGCGCACCGGTAGGGATGAGATCGAAGGCTGTACGCCGGCTCATCTCGGCCTTGTTGCAGAACCGGCTGGCGCTCGCCAGCCCATCGGCCGGCCCGGACTTGAGAGGTGCGCGGCGTTAATGCTCGCGGCTGCGGCCGCCGCCGGCCACGGGGCGCAGGTGCAGGAAGCTGCGCTCGCCGGTGGCCGCCTCGGCCACGTGCTGGATCGTGTCGAGCAAATCGGTCACCGCCTGCGGGGCAGCGGGACGGAACTGCGCCTTGGGCTCGACCCAGCGCTTCTGCGTGCGCCGCGCGGCGATCTGCGCCTCGCTCAGTGCATCGAAATCCCGGCGTCGAACCATGGCTGAGCCCTCCGTCCGGAACTCTGTCGGCGCATGGTTGACGAAGGGTTAACGCCCCGGAGCGGCGATGCCGTCGCGACGATCGCGCGCGGACGGTGAGCCTATGCGACGCGCTCGCTTGCGCCGAACCGGTATCCACGTCGGCGGCGTGCGCTCTAGGTCGGCGTCGGTCCGCGCGGACCGGTCCGATCCGTCAACGTCCGCACCAGCCTGAGCAGTACCGCGCGGATATGGGCGCGAAGGGGGGTGTTTTCCGCCATGGGTCGGTTACGGCGCTACGGGGCTGGAGGTTTCAGAAACCCGCCATTTCGAAGGGCGTTGCTACGTAAAAAGGCGGTCGTGCGCGGAGGCCGTCGCTGCACCCATCACCCAAGGGCGTATGGTCAAGCCGCCATCAGCGCGTCTAATCCTTGGGTATTGATGAAGCACTGATCTTTGAGAGAACGCTTCGGATATGCACCCGCACCCTCTCTTTCCTGTTTGAGCCGTCGCCCGTTCCCTTCATGGCAGGCGGCTCATCGGCGGTCGACATGGCTAAGCCCCAAGGTCAGAAGCCCCGCCGCTTCGAGCCACCGGTGTGGGTGGGCGGGCTGTCTCTCAGCTCTATAGTAGATCGATGCGCTCAAATACCGGACGCATTGTGGTAAACCGGTCCAATTCACGTTTTAGACAGATTAAGGTTTATCGCAGCCGGCGTTGGTCACGGTGGCCCATTAAACGACGTCGAGATAGTCCTGGCGTCCGCCACAGGGTTTGAGCAGGGGGATGTCGGTGCCCGAGCGCTTCTACTTCGATGTCGAGAACGACCGGGAGCGGATCCGGGACGAGGTGGGCGTCGAGGCCGAGAGCCTGGAGGAGGCCCTGGACGAGGCGCGCAGCGTGATCGGAGAGATGGCGGGATCCATCGGCACGGGCGCGTCCGGCGCGTCCTGGACCCTCGTCGTACGGGATGCGTCGGGCTCGGTGGTCGGCCGCCTACCGATCCGTGCGTGAGGCTGCCGCAATCAAAGAACCCGCCGCGGCACGGGCCGGGCGGGTTTGGAGGTGGTCTCGTCTCGGAGAATGCCGGACCGTAGACGCGCCACCCCGGCGCCGCATCCCCCATCCGGGGGAAGGAGCCACACGATTTAGCGACCCGTCGATCGCTTTCGCCCGGCCGAGGGATCGGGCGGTCAGCCCCCGAACGCCCGGGGCGGCAGGCCGGTTACGCCAACATCGAGTTCGAACAGCGCGCCTGCGGACGGCTCGTGCTCGACGCCCCGCGACGCCGACGTGACGAACAGCCGGTCGAGCTCGGGTCCCGCGAAGGCGCAACTCGTGATGTTCGTGGCCGGAAGCGCGATGGCCCGCAGGAGGCACCCCTCCGGATCCAGCCGGCTGATCCGGCCAGCCCCCCAGTGGGCGATCCAGATGCAGCCGTCCGCATCCGTGGTCATCCCGTCGGGCCAGCCCCAGGCCTCGGGGAAGCGCAGGAATTCCCGCTTCCCCGTCAAGGTCCCGTCGGCGGCGAGGTCGAAGGCGAAGACGGTCCGGGCTGCGCTGTCGCTGTGATAGAGGATCCGGCCGTCACGGCTGAAGGTCGGGCCGTTGGCGACGCCGTATGCACCGTCCATCCGACGCCAGGTCAGGTCCGGGTCGAGCCGGTGCAGGGCGCCCGAGACCGCAGTCTCAGGCTGGTGCATGCTCCCGGCCCAGATCCGGCCGGCCGAGTCGACCTTGGCGTCGTTCAGGCGGTTGTCCGGACAGTCCGGCTCCGGATTGCCGATCGGCGTGACGTGGTCGGCCTCCAGGTCGAACAGCGCAAATCCGCTCTTCAGGCCGATCACGAAGTCGCGCCGGCCGGCGCGGGGGATGATCCAGCCGATCGGCTCGGGAAACGGGCGCGTGCCCGTCTCGTCGCTGGCGAGGTCGAGCCAGCGCAGGGCCGGCGCCTCGATGTCCACCCAGAACAGCCGCCCCCGCTCCGGCACCCAGACGGGTCCTTCGCCGAGCCGGTCGCGCTCGGGGCGGGTGACGATGCGGACCTGTGCCTCCATGGGATCGCCTTCTCGAGTCCGGCGGAGGACCGCAGCCCACCGCGTTACGCTGCACCGTCGGTGGTGACCGATATCTCAGGCGCGGTCGGAGGTGCCCAGGCCCGGCCGGCTGCCCCAAAGCGCGAAGAACAGGACGTAGAGCTCGCAGGCGGCCGTGATGAGGAAGGAGTGCTGCAGGCCGAACCGGTCGGCGGCCCAGCCCTGCACCACCACCAGGGAGCCCCCGGCGATCGCCATGATCAGCAGGCCCGCCCCCTCCTCGGTCAGCGGGCCGAGGCCGCGGATGCCGAGGGTGAAGATCGTCGGGAACATGACCGCGTGGAACAGCCCCACGGAGATCAGCGCCCACATCGCCAGCGACCCCGTCGCAAAGGTCGCCACCAGCATCACGGTGAAGGCCGCCAGGGCGGCTCCGGCCAGGATGGTATCGGCGGACCGCACCTGCATCAGGTAGCTGCCGAGGAAGCGGCCGATCATCATCCCACCCCAGAGCAGGAAGAGGTAATGCGAGGCCTGCGTGTGCGTGAGGTCGCCAATCTCGGGCTGCGAGACGAAGTTGATGAACAGGTTCGACACCCCGATCTCGGCGATCAGGTAGATGAAGATCGCCGGCACGCCGAACACGAGGTTGCGGTGGCGCCAGAGCGAGAGGCCGGCGCGTTCGGCCTTGGCGGCCCGCTTCGCGGAGTCGCCTGCGCCGCCGCCCATGGCGGGCAGCGGAAAGCGCGCGATCACCATGGCGAGCACGACGAGGATCGCCGCCACGATCAGGTAGGGGAGTTGCACCGACTGTGCGTCGGCCAGCCGCTCGGCCGCGGTCAGGGTGGTGCCGGCGGCGAGGTTGCCCGAGGCCGAGCGTCCGAGGATCAGGTAACCGCCGAAGAGCGGCGCCAGGGTCGTGCCGAGCGAGTTGAAGGCCTGGACGAGGTTGAGGCGCGCCGGGGCGGTCTCCGGCGGCCCGACCACCGCCACGTAGGGGTTGGCCGCGACCTGGAGCAGGGTGATGCCGCTCGCGATGACGAACAGGGCGGTGAGCGTGATCGCATACGAGACCTGATGGGAGGCCAGGACCATGCCCAGCGTACCCAGCGCCATGATGCAAAGGCCCACCACCAGGGCACGCTGGTAGCCGATGCGCGCGATCAGCTTCGCGGCCGGGATCGAGGCCACGAAATACGCGATGAACCACACCGACTCGATCAGCGTGGTCTGCGTGTAATCGAGGTCGAAGACGCTCCTGAGATGAGGTAGCAGGGTGTTGTTGATGACCGTAATGAAGCCCCACATGAAGAAGAGGCTCGCGAGCAGCGAGAGGGCCGGGCGGTAGCTGCCGCGGTCGGCCGACGCCGTTCCCGCCGCGGGCGCTCCGATGCTCGCGATCGGTCCTGCCATCAAACGTTTCCTCTCCCGGGAGCCGCTTTGCCGTGGCCCCATGTTGTGAAATTCATTTGTATGAGTATATAGCGGAGTTTAAGACGTCAACCGCGGCACGCGTGGAGCGCCGGCGTACGATCGGCAAGCGGGAGGCGGGCATCTTGCGGGGAGATCACATGCGTGGAGTCGGGGCTGTGGCGCTGGGCGCTTGCGCGGCGCTCCCTGTGGCGGCCCAGGCTGCCGAGCCGGTCCGGACAGTGTTCGGCACCCTGCCGGACGGCCGGACGGTCGAAGAGGTGACACTGACCAACGGCAGGGGCGTCACCGCCCGCGTGATCTCGTGGGGGGCCCTGCTGCGGACCCTCGAAGTCCCGGACCGCGCCGGAAAGTCCGCCGACATCGTCCTCGGCTACAACGATCTCGCCGGCTACCTGGCCAAGCCCAACTATTTCGGAGCGAGCGTCGGGCGCTACGCCAACCGGATCCGCGGAGGCCGCTTCACCCTCGACGGCCGGACCTACGCGCTGGCGACCAATAACGGGCCCAACGCCCTCCACGGCGGCACGTCCGGGTTCGACAAGCAGCTCTGGACCATCACCGAGGTCAAGGGCGGGGCAGCGCCGTCGGTCAGCCTGCGCTACGTCAGTCCGGACGGCGAGGAAGGCTATCCCGGTACGCTCACCGTCACCGCAACCTACGCGCTCGACGACACCGACACGCTGTCCGTGACCTACCAGGCCACCACCGACAAGCCGACGATCGTCAACCTGACCAACCACAGCTTCTTCAACCTCGCCGGGGAGGGGTCCGGCCGCTCGATCCTAGGCAACGTCCTGACGATCCCGGCCGAGCGCTACACGCCCGTGGACGCGACGCTGATCCCCACGGGCGCGCAAGTCCCGGTAGCGGGTACGCCGTTCGACTTCCGCACGCCGACGGTGATCGGCGATCGCATCCGCGACGGACGCGACATCCAGATCCTCCGTGGGCGCGGCTACGACCACAACCGGGTCGTGACCGACGCCCCCACGACCGAGCCGCATCTCGTGGCCCGGGTCGAGGACCCCGAATCCGGCCGGGTTCTGGACGTCGCCAGCAACCAGCCGGGCGTCCAATTCTACGCGGGCAACTTCCTCGACGCGACCGCGGTGGGCAAGTCCGGCCTGGCCTACCGGCAGTCGGACGCCCTGGCGCTCGAGCCCGAACTCTTTCCCGACACCCCGAACCAACCGGCCTTCGGCTCGGCCCGCCTCGATCCGGGTTCGACCTACCGGAACGTGATCACCTATCGCTTCTCAACCAGTTCCGCACACCGGACCCATAAGAAATGACCGATCGCCCGAACACACGGCCCCTGCGCTCGCGCGCGTGGTTCGACAACCCCGACAACATCGACATGACCGCGCTCTACCTGGAGCGCTACCTGAACTTCGGCCTGAGCCTCGACGAGTTGCGCTCGGGCAAGCCGATCATCGGCATCGCCCAGACCGGCTCCGACCTGTCGCCGTGCAACCGGCACCATCTCGTCCTGGCGGAGCGCGTGCGTGAGGGCATCCGCGAGGCCGGCGGCATCGCGCTCGAATTCCCGGTCCATCCGATCCAGGAGACCGGCAAGCGGCCCACCGCCGGCCTCGACCGCAACCTCGCCTATCTCGGGCTGGTCGAGCTCTTGTACGGCTACCCCCTCGACGGGGTCGTGCTGACCACGGGCTGCGACAAGACCACGCCGGCCTGCCTGATGGCGGCCGCCACCGTGAACATCCCCGCCATCGCCCTGTCGGTGGGCCCGATGCTCAACGGATGGTACAAGGGCCAGCGCACCGGCTCGGGCACGATCGTGTGGCGCGCGCGCCAGATGCTGGCGGCGGGCGAGATCGACCACGACGGCTTCATCAAGCTGGTGACCTCGTCCGCGCCCTCCACGGGCTACTGCAACACCATGGGCACGGCGACGACGATGAACGCGCTCGCGGAGGCGCTCGGCATGATGCTGCCGGGCTCCGCGGCGATCCCGGCGCCCTACCGGGACCGGCAGGAGGTCGCCTACCTCACGGGCAAGCGCGTGGTCGAGATGGTCGCCGAGGACCTCAAGCCGACCGACATCCTGACCCGGGAGGCCTTCCTCAACGCGATCGTGCTCAATTCGGCGATCGGCGGCTCGACCAACGCCCCGATCCACCTGGCCGCGCTCGCCCGCCACGCCGGCGTCGAGCTCGACATCGCCGACTGGCAGACCCACGGCCTCGAGGTGCCGCTCCTGGTCAACCTGCAGCCGGCCGGCGAGTATCTCGGCGAGGATTACTACCGTGCGGGCGGTCTCCCGGCGGTGGCCGCGCAGCTGATGCAGCGCGGGCTGCTCCATGAGGATGCCCTGACGGTGAACGGGCGCACCATCGGCGACAATTGCCGCGGCGCGGTGATCGAGGACGAGGACGTGATCCGCCCGATCGACCGGCCGCTGAAGGAGGCCGCCGGCTTCCTGGTTCTGCGCGGCAACCTGTTCGACGCGGCGATCATGAAGACCAGCGTGATCGGCGATGAGTTCCGGGACCGCTACCTCTCGAACCCCGACGATCCGGAGGCCTTCGAGGGCCGCGCCGTCGTGTTCGACGGACCGGAGGATTACCACCACCGCATCGACGACCCGGCTCTGGCGATCGACGACAACAGCATCCTCATCATGCGGGGCGCCGGCCCGGTCGGTTATCCGGGCGCCGCCGAGGTGGTGAACATGCGCCCGCCCGCCTACCTGATCCGCTCGGGGGTGCACGCGCTGCCCTGCCTCGGCGACGGGCGCCAATCCGGCACCTCGGCTTCGCCCTCGATCCTCAACGCCTCGCCCGAGGCGGCGGTCGGCGGCGGGCTCGCCCTGCTGCGCACCGGCGACCGGGTGCGGATCGACCTGAAGCGCGGCACCGCCGACATGCTGCTCGACGCCGACGAGATCGAGCGGCGGCGCAAGGCCCTGGAGGAGGCCGGGGGATACGCGTATCCGGCATCCCAGACGCCGTGGCAGGCAATCCAGCGGGCCGCCGTGGGGCAGATGCACACCGGCGCGATCCTGGAGGGGGCCGAGCACTTCCAGCGCATCGCCCAGACCAGCGGCCTGCCGCGCGACAACCACTGACACGGAACCCCGCGGCCGCCGCGACGGCGGCCGCGGGGTTCACGCCGTCAGGGACAGCTCGGTGTCGGTCAGGGCGAGGCGGACCAGTTCGGTCATCGCCGCCCGCGCCGCCTCGACGTCGCCGGCCACGATCGCCTCGTACAGGATCCGGTGATCCGGCATGGGGTCCCGGGGCAGGGCGCTGCGACGCTGCTTGAAGATCGTCGTCCAAGTTACTGCAGCGGCTATCGAACTCGACAGCGCCATCAAGGGTCCGTTGCGGGCTGCCTCCAAGATCGTGTTGTGGAACGCCTGGTCGGCGGCCCGCCCGAGCTCGGTGGCGAGGCCGTAGCGTCCCATCTCCTCCAGGGCGTGCCCCATCCGGGAGATGTCGAGGGCTGAACGCCGCTCGGCTGCCAGGGCCGCCGCCGCCGGCTCGACGATCATGCGCAGCTCGAACAGGTCCCGGATGAACGTTTCGCTCGGCTCGGCCTCGAACGCCCAGGCAAGGATGTCCGGGTCGAGGAGGTTCCAGCGGCTGCGCTGGGTCACGCGGGTACCGGTGCGCGGCCGGCTCTCCACCAGCCCCTTGGCGCTCAGGATGCGAATCGCCTCGCGATAGGCGGTGCGTGAGACCTTCAGCTGCTCCGAGAACTCGATCTCGCCGGGCAGCACGTCCCCGGGTGCGTACCGGCCGGCCAGGATCGCGATGCCCAGATCGCGCGCCACCGAACCGTGGATCCTGCGCGAGCCCGAGGCCAGCGGCAGCTTGATGTCCTCGTAGCCTGGATCCCCCCTCAACTGCCACCTCCAGTCCGAAGCCGCCAGGACGGGGCAGGATCGCCGTGATCGTACCCGGAAGTTGTAGGAGTGCAAGCGCCCGCACCCACAAGCACCATAGTGCTGCGACACTTGCAGCCACTGCACAACTGCTCTAAGTTATTTGTATGAGTAAAGAGCTGACGATGAACGCGGAACTTCGCGGCACGATCCTGATCGGCGCCGAGGATGCGACCACCACCGATACGTTCCGGGCTGCCGACGCTGCAAGCGGCGCGGCTCTGGAGCCCGCCTTTTCGGCCGCCGGCACGGCCGAGGTCGAGGCAGCCTGCGCGCTGGCGGATGCGGCGTTCCCGAGCTTTTCCGAATCGACCCCCGCGGTGCGTGCCGGCTTCCTGGACGCCGTGGCCGAGGCCGTGGGCGATCTCGGCGAAGCCCTGATCGCGCGGGCCATGGCCGAGACCGGTCTGCCGCGGGCGCGGCTCGAGGGCGAGCGTGCCCGCACCATCGGCCAGCTGCGCCTGTTCGCGAATGTCGTCCGCGCGGGCGACTGGGTCCAGGCCACGATCGATCCGGCCCAGCCGAAGCGCCTGCCCTTGCCGCGGCCCGACCTGCGCCGCCGTCACGTCGCCCTGGGACCGGTGGCGGTGTTCGGCGCCAGCAACTTCCCGCTCGCGTTCTCTGTGGCCGGGGGCGACACGGCCTCGGCCCTGGCGGCCGGCTGCCCGGTGGTGGTCAAGGGCCATCCGGCCCATCCCGGAACCGGCGAGCTGGTCGCCCGTGCGGTGCGTGCGGCAGTGGCCGCCAGCGACCTGCATCCGGGCGTGTTCTCCTATCTGCCGGGGCCCTCGAACGCCCTGGGGACGGCGCTGGTTGCCGATGCGCGCATCAAGGCGGTCGGCTTCACCGGTTCGCGTGGCGGCGGGCTCGCCCTGATGCGGGTGGCGGCGGGACGCCCCGAGCCGATCCCGGTCTATGCCGAGATGAGCGCGGTCAACCCGGTCCTGCTGCTGCCCGGCGCCCTGCGGGCACGGGGCGCGGCCCTGGCGGTCGGCTTCGTCCAGTCGGTGACCATGGGGGCCGGGCAGTTCTGCACCAATCCGGGCCTCCTGATCGGGATCGCGGGCTCCGACCTGGAGGCCTTCGCGGAGGCCGCCGCGACAGCGATTCGCGAGAGCGCGCCGCACGCGATGCTGACCGCCGACATCCGCGCTCGCTTCGAGCACGGCGTCGCCGAGATGGCGGACCGCCCAGGGGTCACGGTGGCGGCGCGCGGCGCGAGCGCCGGGCCGGGCGGCGCAACCGCCGCCCTGCTGCGCACCGACGGGGCGCGGTTCCTGGCGGATCCCAGCCTTGCCGACGAGATGTTCGGCCCCGCGGCGATCCTGGTGGCGGCCGCGGATCTCGAAGAGGTCCATCGCATCATCGCCGCGCTGCCGGGCCAGCTCACCGCGACGCTGCATCTCGATCGCGCGGACGAGCACATCGCCGCCGGCCTGGTCCCGGCGCTGGCCCGCAAGGTCGGCCGCATCCTGGCGAACGGCTGGCCCACCGGGGTCGAGGTCGCCCCCGCGATGGTCCATGGCGGCCCGTTCCCGGCCACCTCCGACGGGCGGACCACCTCGGTCGGCACCCTGGCCATCGAGCGCTTCCTGCGACCGGTCTGCTACCAGGACCTGCCCGACGCGCTGCTGCCGCAGCCCCTGCGTCCGGACAATCCCTGGCATCTGACCCGGAGGGTCGACGGCACCATCAGCTCGGCCTTCGAGCGCTGACAGCGGCACACTTCGATTTCGAGCCGGCGCGGTCAAGACCGGCCTTGGGAGAGCACGAGATGGGGCAATCACTCCTACAATTCCGCGCCTCGGACGGGCGACGGGGTGTGGCGGTGCTGCAGGACGGCCAGGCTCGGTCCGTGGTCGGCGTGGACAGCGTCCTGGAGCTGGCCCGGCGCGCGCTCGCGGCGGGGGACAGCCTGGTCGAGTCGGCGACCCGACTCGGGTTCGGCGACGCGGTGGATCTCGACGCCATGCGGCTGCTGCCGCCGATCGACCACACGGACCCCGCGCACCTGCTCCTGAGCGGCACCGGGCTGACGCATCTCGGCTCGGCGGAGGGCCGGGACAAGATGCACCGGGCCGCCGCGGCGGATCCGGCCCCGACCGATTCGATGCGGATGTTCCGGATGGGCGTCGAAGGCGGCAAGCCCGCCCCGGGCGAGACCGGGGTCCAGCCCGAGTGGTTCTACAAGGGCGATGGCGCCGCGATCGTCGGCACCGGCGAGCCGCTCGTGTCGCCGGCCTTCGCCCTCGACGGGGGCGAGGAGCCCGAGATCGCCGGCATCTACCTGATCGACGCGGACGGCACGCCCGTGCGCCTCGGCTTCGCGCTGGCGAACGAGTTCTCCGATCACGTCACCGAGCGCGGCAACTACCTGTGGCTCGCCCACTCGAAGCTCCGTCCGGCGGCGCTCGGCCCGGAGCTGTGGCTGGGGGCGCTGCCCGCGGACGTGCGCGGCTCCAGCCGTATCCTGCGCGACGGCGCCGTGCTGTGGGAGAAGCCGTTTCTCTCGGGTGAGGCGAACATGTCCCACTCAATCGAGAACCTGGAGCGGCACCACTTCAAATACGCGCCGTTCCTCCGCCCCGGCGACCTGCACGTCCACTTCTTCGGCACCGCGACCCTGTCGTTCAGCGACGGCGTCACGGCGCGGCCCGGGGACGTGTTCGAGATCGAAGCCGCCCCGTTCACCCTGCCGCTGCGCAACCCCCTGGCGGTCGCGCCCGCCCGCGATCTGTCCGTGAAGGTCCTCTGAGATGTCGGCTTCGAACGGGACCATCCGCATCGGTCTGGTCGGCGTCGGCAAGATCGCCCGCGACCAGCATCTGCCGGTCATCGGCGCCTCGCCGGACTACACCCTGTCGGCCGTGGCGAGCCGCGAAGGCCGCTTCGAGGGGGTGCCGAACTACCGCACGCTCGCGGAGATGCTGGCGGCAGAGGGCGACCTCGACGCGGTCGCCCTCTGCCAGCCGCCGCAGGTCCGGTTCGCGGCCGCCCTTGCGGCGATCGAGGCCGGCCGGCACGTGTTCCTGGAAAAGCCCCCGGGGGCGACGCTCGCGGAGGTCGGGATCCTGGTCGAGGCCGCGCGGTCGCGGGGCGTCACCCTGTTCGCCAGTTGGCACTCCCGCTACGCCCCCGGGGTCGAGCCCGCGCGCCAATGGCTGTCCGGCCGCCGGATCCGGTCGGTGGCGATCGCCTGGATGGAGGATGTCCGGCACTGGCATCCGAACCAGGCCTGGATCTGGCAAGCCGGCGGCATGGGCGTATTCGATCCCGGCATCAACGCCCTGTCGATCGCGACCCACATCCTGCCGCCCTTCTTCCTCACCGGCGCGACCCTCTCGGTCCCGGAGAACCGGCAGGCGCCGATCGCTGCCGACCTGCACTTCACCGACGCCGCCGGCACCCCGATCCAGGCGGTGTTCGACTGGCGCCAGACCGGCCCGCAGACCTGGGACATCCGCGTCGACACCGAGGACGGCCTGCTGGTGCTGTCTCAGGGCGGCGGCGTCCTCACGATCGACGGCAGTCCGCAGCCGCTGCCACCGGAGGCCGAGTATCGCGGCCTCTAAGACCGATTCGCCGCCCTCGTCCGATCCGGCACGAGCGACGTCGACCTGAACCCGCTGATCCACGTCGCCGACGCATTCCTGCGCGGCGAGCGCCGCTCCGTGGAGACCTTCACGGACTGACCGGAGGGATCCCGGCGGAACACCAACGCGACAGAGCCAATCAGGGCCGCGCGTCTTAGGGGGAGTTATCTCATGGGAAAGCACACGCGATGGGCGGCGCTCGCACTTTGCGCCACCACATTTTCTGCGGGCATCAGCTCAGCTGAAGCTCAAATGGCAGACGCCCCGGACGGGGGGCCGTCCCTGGTCAATCCTGGCCCGAGGGCAACTCCGTCGGCCAAGGCCAAGTACCGGGCGAATCGCGCGCGGCGTCGGACGATCCGCGAGTCACGGAGTGCGGCCGGCCCGAGCAGCGCGGCGGCCTCGATCGACGTGCAGGGCAGCAGCGCGACACCGCCTGGCCTGCCGCCGGGGACCCTCTATCTCGGCCACGGGATCAGCATGGTCCTGAACTATACAGGCGAGTTCGCCGCGAACCCGTCCGGCGGCATCCGTCAGGGATCGGCCTATGCCGGCCAGGTCGTGTTCGGCCTTGACGCGGACCTCAGCCGACTCGCCGGGATCGACGGCGGCTCGTTCCATACGATCGTGACGCAGCGCCACGGGCGCAGCCTCGCGCAGGATCGTATCGGCTTCGACGGAAGCGTGCAGGAAATCTACGGTGGCGGCCAGACGGCACACCTCTCGTCGATCTCCTACGAGCAGAAGCTGTTCGACAACCGTCTCGATATCGAAGTTGGCCGTCTTCTAGCCAATCCAAACTTCCTCGGTTCTCCGTTGTATTGCAACTTCCAGAATAACGCAACCTGCGGCGCGCCGAAATCCATCTTCAAGCTGACGAACTTCACGTATTGGCCGATCGCCACCTGGGGCGCCCATGCCAAGGCCTGGGTCACCGATAAAGTGTTCATCCATGCCGGCGTCTACGAGGTGAATCCCCGCGATCAGCAGGCCAACCAGAACGGCATCGACTGGTCGACCCGGGGCGCCACCGGCGTCCTGATCCCGGTGGAGGCCGGCTACTCGACCAACTTCGGCAACGATCCACTGCCGCGCAACTACAGCATCGGCGTGGTCTTCGATCAGTCCGACTACAAGGATCCGGTCTACGACGTGCGCGGACGGCTTCGGGCCTTCAGCGATCTCGATCCGCTGACCCGGTTCGGCCGGTCGGCGGTCTATGCCCGCTTCGACCAGATGGTCTGGCGTCCGGACCCGAACGGCGTCCAGGGCCTGTCGGTGTTCGGGGTCGCGCTCGGCGGCACCGGCGGACGGCAGTTCCAGGACTTCTTCCTTGAGGGCGGCGCCGTGCTGACCGGCACCTTCCCGGGCCGGCCCTACGACACGCTCGGGTTCGTGTTCGCCATGGAGAAGCTGTCGCCCCTGGGCACGGCCAACATCCGGGCCGCGCGGGCCTCGTACGGGCTCAGCAGCCGCAACGTCGACACCCTGCAGACCATCCTGGAACTCAGCTACGGGATCCAGCTCACCCCGGCGGTCCGGCTGATGCCGAACCTGCAATACGTGATCGGCCCGGACCAGACCCGCTTCCCGCTCCGCCCGAAGCCGATCCCCAATGCCTTCGTCATCGGCGCGAAGCTCTCGGTCGACCTGTTCACGCTGGGCGGCTTGGCCAAGGGCCCGGGAAGCCTCTGACTGCACGTCCCGCGCGCCCACCTTGGTGGGTGCGCGGGCGGAAGAATCGCCAGAATCGGCGCGCGCGGATCGCATTTCAGCGGCCGGGTCGTCCTGCGGCCGACGCTGAGGCTTCCATGAATTCAGAAAGCTGCGGCCCTCGCGGGAACCGCCCGTCCGGCGATCGGTTGACCAGCAGATTGTAGCTGTTCTAATTCGCAAGAGAGAACGGCAGGCAGCCGAACCGACACGGGAGAATCGAGACATGGCCAGCGCGAACTGCGAGAGCTGCAAGTTCTTCGATGAGCACAAGGGCAACGGTGCGAGCGCCCAGGGCGATGCCGGCCTGTGCCGCTTCAACCCGCCGGTGAGCCAGCCCGCACCCGAGTCCAAGGGCCTGTGGCCGGTCGTGGCCACCAACGACTGGTGCGGTCACTTCACCGCCGAGATGACCGCAGCGGAGTAATCCCGAGCGCGCGCACCGCCCAACCGGCGACGCGCGCGACGCATGAGGATCGTCGAACGATGCAGGGTCAGCCGCCACGGCTGGCCCTTTTTCGTTCGCCCCCGGATCCGAACCGGGACGCCTGTTTCGGAGCCTGTGTATCCACGCGGCTTCACCCGGCCGGCCCGAATTGTACGAACCGATGCCCTTGCGAATGGTTGTGGCCGCCGCCCGGCGACACAATCATCCCCGCAAGACGGTCCTTCTCCCGATACGTCGATCCGAACGCTTTTCCTCTCCATCCGTCAGAACGGCGAGACTGATTGCGCGCCAAAATCAAATTTTTTCCCTGCCGAGCGGGGGGACGGCCAGTACCGCACCCGGATCGCGAGATGAAACCGCGCTCCGAACCGCCGTTTCCGAGCAGAACGTTTTTCTATTCCAGATGAATTAGAAAACCCGTTTCATTGACGTCGCGCGGCGCAGTCAGCAATTCTACTGCTCTATTCGGACATCCGGTTGCGCCGCCGCCATTCGCCATCGCGCAGGGCGGCCCGGTCTTATCGCAAGGCTACTGCAATGACACGACCGAGACTCGTCGGGCTGAGCGCGAATGTTCAGCGTCCGTCCAAGACCCGCAGGCTGGTCGACGCCGTGCTGCACGAGGCCTGCGCCCAGGCAGCCTTCGACGGGCGGATCTTCGACTTCGTCGATGCCGGCTCCGGGTTGGGAGCGGCCTGGACGCGCGACCAGCTGCCGCTGCCGGCCCGCCGCGTGCTCGATGCGATCGAGGAGGCTGATGGGCTCGTCGTCGGCTCGCCGGTCTACAAGGGTGCCTATACCGGCCTGTTCAAGCACCTGTTCGACCTGGTCGATCCGACCGCGCTGGCCGGCAAGCCTGTGGCCATCGTGGCCACAGGTGGCGGGACGCGCCACGCCCTGGTGGTCGAGCACGCTTTCCGGCCACTCTTCGGCTTCTTCGGCGCGCTGCAGATCCCGACTGCGGTCTACGCGTCCGATGCGGATTTCAGCGACGGTGTCCTGACCGAGGCTGGCGTGCGGGCCCGCGCCGCCGAGGCTGGCGCCCAGCTCGCCGCCCTTCTGCTGCACCGGGCTGCGGCGGCGACCGGCCCGGCCGAACTCGCCGCCGCCGAATGAGCCGCGCGATGCTCGACCGACGCACCTTCCTGGCCGCATCCCTTGCGGCCGTCCCGGCCCTGCGCGGCGCGCGGGCGGCCGAGCCCGGCGTGCTGCGCATCGGCTACCAGAAGAACGGCATCCTGGTGGTGGCCAAGCAGCAGGGGATCATCGAGCGACGCCTTGCGGCCCTGGGTCATACGGTGCGCTGGGTGGAGTTCTCGCTCGGGCCGCCCTTGGTCGAGGCTCTGTCCCTCGACGGGATCGATTTCGGCCAAACCGGCGACGCACCGCCAATCTTCGCCCAGGCGGCGCGCTCCAGCCTCGTCTACATAGCCGCCCAGGAAGCCGGCGGCTCCGGGGCCGGGATCCTGCTGCCCAAGGGTTCGACCTTGCGGAGCCTCGCCGATCTCAAGGGAAGGCGCGTCGCCTTCGGCAAGGCAACGAGCGCACACAACCTTACGGTGGCGGCTCTGGAGAAAGCGGGTCTCAGCTACGCCGATATCGAGCCGGTGCTGCTGGCACCAGCCGACGCGGCGGCAGCCTTCGCCCGCGGCAGCGTCGACGCCTGGGTGATCTGGGATCCTTATCTCGCCATCGCCGAGGCGGGGGAGGGCGTGCGCGTGCTGGCCTTCGCCACCGAGATCACGCCACAGAACAATTTCTTCCTGGCGAGCCGTGCCTTTGCGGAAGCGCACGGCCCGGTGCTGGTCGCGGCGATCGACGCGCTGAGCGAGGTCGCCGCCTGGTGCCGGGAGAACCGCGGCGCGGTCGCGGCGCTCCTGTCGCAGGGCACCGGCGTGCCGCTGCCGGCCACCCGCCGGGCGGTGGATCGCAACGATTACGTGATCGGCCCGATGACGGCGCGCGTCACTGCCGAGCAGCAGGCCGTCGCCGACCGTTTCCACGCCCTCAAGCTGATTCCCCAACCGATCCGCATCACCGACGCGGTCTGGACACCGCCCGCCCGCAACGGCTGAGATCTCATGACCGACCGAACCTTCCGCATAGCCGGGTCCGGGCTTGCCCCGCACCGCCGAAAGTTCCTGTCCGTGGGCCTCGGCCTGGCGGCGACCGGCGCCCTGCGGCCTGCCCGGGCCGCAGGCGGCACCGTCCGGGTCGGCTACCAGAAATACGGGTCGCTCGTGCTGCTGAAGGCCCGCGGCACCCTCGAGACGGCGCTGAAGCCGCTGGGCTACGCGGTGACGTGGTCGGAATTCCCGTCCGGCCCGCCCCTGATGGAGGCCCTGAATGCCGGGGCGATCGATTTCGGCACGGCCGGCGAGGCGCCGCCGATCTTCGCGCAGGCGGCAAGCCCGGACTTGCGCTACGTGGCGACCGAGCCGCCGGCCCCGCGGGGCGAGGCGATCCTCGTGCCCAGGGACAGCCCGGTGCGCAGCGTCGCCGACCTGCGCGGCCGGACGCTGGCGCTCAACAAGGGCTCGAACGTTCACTTCCTGGTGGTGCGGGCGCTGGAGCAGGCCGGCCTGCCCTACGACGCGGTGAAGTTCGCCTTCCTGGCGCCAGCGGACGCCAACGCCGCCTTCGTGCGCGGTGCCGTGGATGCCTGGGCGATCTGGGATCCCTATCTCGCCGCCGCCGAGCGCGCCACCGGCGCCCGCGTGCTAGCGGACGGGCGGGGGATCGCACCCAACCGCGAGTTCTATCTCTCGCGCCGCGGCTTCACGGAAGCCAGCCCGGAGATCATCGCGGCCGTGCTGACGGCGATCGGGGCGATCGACACCTGGGCGGAGGGCCACGCCGAGACCGTGGCGGCGGAACTCGCGCCCTCCGTCGGCATCCCGGCGCCGATCCTCAAGATCGCCCTCGAACGCCAATCCTACGGGGCCGCCCCCTTGGACGCCGCTGCGATCGCCGACCAGCAGCGGGTGGCGGACGCCTTCCACGGCCTCGGCCTGCTGCCGAAGCCGATCCGCGTGGCCGACGCGGTCTGGACACAGCCCGAACGCCGGGCGGAGAGCCGATGATGCGCCCCACCCCCCTCGCACGCCTGCGCGACACGGCGCTGCCGTGGCTCCTGCCGATCGCGATCCTGCTGGGCTGGCAGGCTGCGGTGTCGGCCGGCCTCGTCTCGAACCGGTTCATGCCGGCCCCCCTGGACGTGGTCCGGGCCGGCTGGGAGGCCGGGCGCACCGGCGAACTCTGGACCAACCTTTGGGTCAGCACCCTGCGGGCCCTCTCGGGCTTCGTTGTGGGCGGCGGCATCGGCTTCGCCCTCGGGTTGGCCAACGGCCTCTCCCGCGTGTCGGAGCAGCTGACCGACACCTCCGTCCAGATGGTGCGCAACGTGCCCCACCTGTCGCTGATCCCGCTGGTGATCCTGTGGTTCGGCATCGGCGAGGAGGCCAAGCTGTTCCTGGTGGCGCTCGGCGTGTTCTTCCCGATCTACGCCAACACCCTGCACGGGATCCGCTCGGTGGACCCGGCGCTGGTGGAGATGGGCCGCGTCTACGGCATGTCGCGCACGGAGCTGTTCACCAAGGTGGTGCTACCCGGCGCCCTGCCGTCGATCTTCGTCGGCCTGCGCTACGCGCTCGGCATCATGTGGTTGACGTTGATCGTCGCCGAGACGATCTCCGCCTCCTCGGGGCTCGGCTACATGGCCATGCAGGCGCGTGAGTTCATGCTGGTCGACGTCGTGGTGCTGGCGATCCTGATCTACGCCGCCCTGGGCAAGCTCGCGGACGCGCTGACGCGCCAGCTCGAGCGTGCCTGCCTCGCCTGGAACCCCGCCTACAGGAGCGCCTGATGCTGCTCGACGCCCTTCGCCGAGAGGCTCCGGCCGATCCCGTCCCCGAGACCCGGAGCGCCGACGCGGGCTCGCTGCCGCCGCCCCATCAGCCGGCGCCGGCCGCCGGCCGCGGCATCGCCGTAACCGCCCGCGATCTCAGAAAGAGTTTCGACGGCCATGCCGTCATCGAGGGGCTCGACCTCTACCTGCCGGCCGGCGGGTTCACCGCCGTGGTCGGGCGCTCCGGCTGCGGCAAGAGCACCCTGCTGCGCCTGATCCTGGGGCTCGAGGCGCCAACGGGCGGCCGGATCGTGCTGGAGGGCCCCGAGACCGGCCCGCGCCGGAGCGATCCGCCCAAGCGCATCATGTTCCAGGAGCCGCGGCTGCTGCCCTGGGCGCGCGTGGTCGACAACGTCACGGTCGGCCTGTCGGGCCAGGGCTCCCGGGCCGAGCGCCGGGACAAGGCGCTCGCGGCCCTGGCCGAGGTCGGCCTCGCCGAGAAGGCGGGGCACTGGCCCGCGACCCTGTCGGGCGGCCAGCGCCAGCGCGTCGCGCTGGCCCGGGCACTGGTCGGCCGGCCGGGCCTGCTGGCCCTGGACGAGCCGCTCGGCGCCCTCGACGCGCTCACCCGCATCGGCATGCAGGACCTGATCGAGCGGATCTGGCTGGCCCAGGGCTTCACCGCCCTGCTGGTCACCCACGACGTCTCCGAGGCGGTGGCGCTGGCCGACCGCATCCTGGTGGTCGAGGCCGGCCGCATCGCCCTCGACCTGCGGGTCGACGTGCCGCGCCCGCGTCGGCGTGGGGATCCGGATCTGGCGCGTCTCGAAGGGCGTATTCTCGATCATCTGCTCGGCGCCGAGCCGAACGTCTGACGCCGGGTCGCCGTTTCCTTGAAGCGGCGGCCTGCCCTAGCTCTTGGTGATCGCCGGATGCGAAAAGTCGGATCCGGCTTTTCCGCATCCGGCCCATAGCCGCAATGGAGACCCCGATGACCGCGACGAATGACGGGCGCGCCGACGTCCTCTGGTTCCTGCCGACCCACGGCGACGGGCGCTATCTCGGCGCCCAGGAAGGGGCTCGCGACGTCTCGATCAGCTACCTCCGGCAGATCGCCCAGGGCGCCGACGAACTCGGCTATTACGGCGTGCTGCTGCCCACCGGACGCTCCTGCGAGGATTCCTGGATCATCGCCTCGGCGCTGGCGCCGCTGACCAAGCGTCTGCGCTTCCTGGTGGCGGTGCGGCCGGGCCTGATGGAGCCGTCCGCGGCCGCCCGCATGACCGCGACCCTCGACCGGATCTCGGACGGGCGCCTCCTGATCAACGTCGTCACCGGCGGCGATCCGGTGGAGCTGGCCGGCGACGGCGTGTTCCTGTCCCACGACGCGCGCTACGCCGTCACCGACGAGTTCCTGACGATCTGGCGCGGCCTGCTCTCGGGCGAGACCGTGACCTTCCAGGGCCAGCACCTGCGCACCGAGAACGGACGAGTAATCTTCCCGCCCGTGCAGAAGCCCTACCCACCGCTCTATTTCGGCGGCTCCTCCCCCGCCGGCATGGAGGTCGCGGCCGAGCATTGCGACGTGTACCTCACCTGGGGCGAGCCCCCGGCCCAGGTTGCGGAGAAGATCGCCGCCGCCCGGCAGGCCGCGGAGGCCAAGGGCAAGGAATTCTCCTACGGCATCCGCCTGCACGTGATTGCCCGGGAGACCGAGGCCGAGGCCTGGGACGCCGCGGAGAAGCTGATCTCGAAGCTCGACGACGCCACCATCGCCAAGGCGCAGGAGACCCTCAAGCGGCAGGATTCGGTCGGCCAGAGCCGCATGATGGCGCTCCACGGCGGCTCCCGCGAAAAGCTCGTGGTCTCGCCCAACCTCTGGGCCGGGGTCGGGCTGGTGCGCGGCGGCGCCGGAACGGCGCTGGTCGGCTCGGCCGATCAGGTCGCCGACCGGATGAAGGAATACATCGATCTCGGGATCGACCGCTTCATCCTCTCGGGCTACCCGCATCTTGAGGAGGCCTACCGCTTCGCCGAGCTGGTCTTCCCGAAGCTGCCGCTGCGCGCCACCACGGGCCGGCCGGCGGGCAATGCCCGCAACGACGGACCGTTCGGCGAGATCATCGCCAACGACCTCGTGCCCGCCCGCCGGGTCGGCGCGCACTGAGACGGTATTCCGGCCCGGCTCGCCGCACCCGGGATGCCCGCGCCATCGGCCGGATGGCGGGCTAGACATCAGGGTTTCCGGAGGGCCTATCGCCCTCCGGCAGCGTTCGGGACGCGCAGCCCGGCAGGCCCGGCGACGCCCTGCCGCATGGCCGTGCTGGCACCGGCAGACTGTCCATCACCTTCTGAAGCTAGGTTTTTCCCCGGCATCGTCGCACAATGACGATGGAAAGAACGGGGGATGGCGCAGGTTCGGCACATCCGCGCCAAAGTCACGCCATCCTTGACGCTCAGGTGCCGCGGCTATCACCGCGCGGCTCGATCGCGCGATCATCGCACAGCGACAAGGACATCCATGACTTCGACCAAGGCGGTCCTCCTGACCCTAGGTCTCTGCCTCGGCCCGGCCGCGGCGCTGGCCGAGCAATCCCCGGCCCGCGAGGCGCTCAAGCAGCACTGCACCGGCGACTACATGGATTATTGCAGCGCCTACGCGCCCGGCGGCCCGGAGGTCGAGGCCTGCTTCAAGGCGAACATGAAGAACCTGTCGCCCGGCTGCTCGGCGGCGATCACCGCCTACAAGCAGGAGAAGAAGGCGACCAAGCGCGTCAGCGAGGTGCGCTGAGACCGACGCCGCGGCGCCTGTCCGGTAGCCATCCCGTCATCGCGCGCGTCGCGAAGCAACACAGCGTGGCGCGGCGGTTGGCCGTGTCGTGCTGGCCCGGGTCACTGCGCTCCTCTGGTGATTCCGGTGCGGGTGACGTTTTTTGAGCGCGCTGCGGTGCCCGCAGCGTGTGATGAAAACCGGGACATATGCAGCGTTTATTTCAGATCAGCTCACAATAAATCAGTTCATACGCCTACGATAAGTGAATGCGTTTACTTATCCGTTATATTGCTTGAGTTTTACTTTTTAGGTATTACAGAATATCGCGAAACATCGTAGGCGTGAAATTCCTGCACTTTCCGAAGCCGAGCGCGGCATTAGCCTCCGCTATGCCGCAAATCGGAGATTGCCTCGTGTCCACTGCACGTTGTTTCGCAAAGAATCCTCTCACGCGCGTTCTGGTCCTGGCCGTGCTGGCTGCCAGCGTCGCCGCCTGCGCGACCAAGCCGCCGGCTGAGCCGGTGCCGCTGATCAAGAAGGGCTGAGCACCGCGTCCCGACAGGCGCGGGTTCGCCTTCAGGACGATACCCCAGCACCGTCCCGAATCCGGGGCGGCGCGTTCGGCCGGCCTCACCGCACGGCGATCCCCAGCGGGGCGCCGCGGCAATTGAGATGGGCCGGGTTTGTGGAGACCACGCCTGCGTTGCAGCCGCCCTGCAGCCCGACATAGAGCGGCGTCCCGCTCGCACCGGTGGCTGCCAGGTATCCGATCGGCCGCGTGCCGGCGTCGAGATGGCGCGGGTTGTTGGTGACCAGGCCGGCATCGAGCCCGGCCGTGGTGCCGGCATAGACCGGCGCGTCGGCGGCCGAGGATGGCTGCGTCAGGGTCGCGCCGATCGGAGCCGTGGTGCACCCCTTGTAACCGGGGTCGATCGTCACTTCGCCGGCATTGCAGCCCGGCTGCGTCCCGACATAGAGCGCCACGCCCGGCGCCCGCGCCGCCGGCGGAGCAGCGGCTGCCCGGGGTGCCGGGGC
>NZ_VRVA01000139.1:0-12235 GCF_008039945.1 Methylobacterium sp. WL64 | reverse complement strand
CTCAACCACCCCCACCTTCATATCCTCCCCGCCACGGGGCGGAGAGGCGCACGCGAGGAACAGTCGGATGGAATCCCTGACCTTCCGCCACACTACCAGAAAGCCGCTGCCCGGCTCGGTCTCGAACGCCATCACGGGCGTGGTGGCGTCGGGCAACCTGGAGATCCTGCTGGAGCGGGTGCTTCCGCCGGATGCCTGCGAAGTCGCGATCGAGACGCCGATCGCCGGCTACGGCGCGGTCTGGGAGGCGGTGGTGGCGGATTTCGTCGCACGCGCCCAGCCCGGGGGCCTGCGCATCAGCATCAATGACGGCGGCGCCCGTCCCGACACCGTATCGTTGCGCCTGCTCCAGGGCGCCCGGCTGATGGAGGCCTGACCATGGCTGGCGCACGTGCCGCGAGCACCGACCCGGACGCCCTGAGCTGGTACGAGGCCACCGCCCGCCAGCGCGTGGTGGCGCTGGCCGATCCCGGCAGCGTTGAGGAGTTCCTGCCCCCGACCGAGCGGCGCATGAGCCCGCACCTGCCGCTGTTCGACCTGCCGCGGGCCTTCGACGACGGTATCGTGGTCGGCCGCGCCGCGCTCGACGGCAAGCCGGTGCTCGTCGCCGCCCAGGAAGGCCGGTTCATGGGCGGCGCCTTCGGGGAGATCCATGGGGCGAAGCTCGTCGGGCTCCTGCGCGCCGCGCTCACCCTGAAGCCGGCGGCCGTGCTGATCCTGTTCGACACCGGCGGCGTCCGGCTGCAGGAGGCCAATGCCGGCGAGACCGCCATCGCCGAGACCATGCGGGCGATCGTCGACGTCCGGGCGGCAGGCATCCCGGTCATCGGGCTGATCGGCGGCCGCGCCGGCTGCTACGGCGGCGGCGGCCTGATCGCCGGCACCTGCTCCCGGCTCGCCGTCTCGGAGGGCGGCCGGATCTCGGTCTCGGGCCCCGAGGTGATCGAGACCAACAAGGGCGCCGAGGAGTTCGATTCCCGCGACCGGGCCCTGGTCTGGCGGACCATGGGCGGCAAGCACCGGCGGCTGATCGGCGGGGCCGACGCGTTCTGCGCCGACACTGTATCGGCCTTCCGGCGGGCGGCGCTCGACCTGATCGGTCGGGCGCCGACCTTCGATCTCGCGACGCTGGAGGCCGAGCAGGCCCGGCTCGAATCCCGGATCGCGCGCTTCGGCGATTGCCGGGACGCCACCGAAATCTGGGCCCGGCTCGGCGTCAACGATCCGGAGGCGGTGCCCGCCATGGACACGCGCGCCTTCGACGAGACCGTATCCCGGGTGGGGGAGGCCGACCATGACGCTCGCTGAGATCCTGGCCGGGCTCTTTCCGCAGGGCCATTCCGTCACTGTGCGCGACGGCCTCGTGACCGGCAGCGGCCCGTTCGCGGGGGAAACGATCCACGTCGTCGGAATCGACGGCGATACGCCGCTCGGGGTCGATGGCGCGCTGGTCCTGTCGCGGGCCGTGCTCGATGTCGTGCGGGCCGGCGACAAGGCGCCGATCCTGGTGGTGGTCGATTCCGACAGCCAGCGCATGAGCCGGCGCGACGAGTTGCTGGGGCTCAACGAGTGCCTAGCCCATCTCGCCAAGGCTCTGCTGCTCGCCGACCGCTCCGGCCACCCGACCATCGGGCTGATCTACGGCCACTCCGCCGCCGGCGCGTTCATCGCCACCGCGCTGGCGACCCGGGTGCTCGCCGCGCTGCCGGGCGCCAACCCGAGCGTGATGGATCTACCCTCCGTGGCGAAGGTGACCAAGCTCCCGCTGGACAAGCTTCAGGAGATGGCGAAGTCGACCCCGGTCTTCGCCCCGGGGCTCGACAACATGGTGGCCGCCGGCGCGGTCCACGTGGTGCTCGATCCGGCCCGGCCGCTCGACGCCCAGATCCGCGACCTGATCGCCACCCAGACACCCGGCGACAATCGCGACCGCCTCGGCGCGGAACGCGGCGGTCGGCCGGTGGCGCAGGAGATCGCGGAGGCGGTGATCGCGCAGGCCCGGCGCGGGTAGCGCGAGGCCGAGTGAACGCGGTGGGATGCTTACGTGCCGATCGGGCGTAGCAGAATAAACCGCCTCGTCTTTCCGGGGCGCTGCAGGCGAGCCCGGAACCCAGATCCGCCGACGACGCCAGATCTTGATCGGTTCGCGTCTATGGATCCCGGGCTCCGCTGCGCGGCCCCAAGATGACGAAGTGGCTGCTCCGCCGTTCGTCACGTTTCAGGAGTGGGCGGACATCGGGTCTCCGACACGTTCACCTGAGACCTCAAAACGAGGTCGAGGATGGCACAGATCCACAGAGCGCACATCGAACCCCGCCCGCCTCGCATTTTCACCCGGCAGGACCTCGTCCGCGTCGATCCCGAAGCCTGGTCATCCTGGCTCGGCACCCGCGCCGACCTCGCCGGTGTGCCGCACCTCGCCGTCTGGGTCGGGGCGGGGCGTCCGCTGATCGTCCGCCGCCGGGTCCCGGGGGAGGGCGCCGGGACGGTCCCCCTCGGGCTGCCGCTGCCGCCCGCCGACGGCAAGCGCCGGATCGGCCTTGCCCTGCCGGCCGAACGCCTGACCCGCCTGGACAGCCCGAGCCTCGCCGAGGTGGCTCCCCATGCGCCTCCCGGCTGGCACGGGACCATCGCGGCCGTGGTGGCGCTCGGTGACCGTTACGGCGTGACACCGCGGCCGTTCGGTGGTCTCCTGTGGCAGGCGGTCACCGGCTTGACGTATCTAAGTCCCGCCTCCGACCTCGACCTGCTCTGGCCCTGCCCGGGGCCGGTACCGGCCGGCCTGCTCGACCGGCTCGCTGCCATCGCGGACAACGCCCCGATGCGTCTCGACGGCGAGATCCTGCTGCCGGACGGGACCGGCCTGCACTGGCGCGAGTTGCGCGACGCGCCCGAGGGCGGCACCGTGCTGGCCAAGGGCCTCGACGGGCTCGCCATGTGGCCTGTCGCCCCCCTGCGCTCCCGGGAGACCGCATGAGTGTCGCGATCCTGCTCTCCGGCCAGGGCGGCCAGCATCCGGGGATGTTCGACCTCACCGCCGGCCATCCTGCGGCGCAGGCCGTCTTCGCTGCCGCCGCGCCGCTGCTGGGCGGCACCGACCCGCGCGACCTCGCCCGCAGCGGCGGCGACGCGCTCCACGGCAACCGGACGGGCCAGATCCTGTGCTGCGTCGCCGCGCTCGCCGCCTGGCGGGGGCTGGCTTTGTCCGGCCGCGCCATCGTGGCCGGCTACAGCATAGGCGATCTCGCCACCTGGGGCGTCGCCGGTCGGATCGCCGACGCCGACGTCCTGGCGCTGGCCGCCCGGCGCGCAGAGGCCATGGATTCCGCCTCCGGGGAGGGGTTCGGGCTCGCCGGGATCCGGGGCCTCGGGCTCGACGCACTCGAAGCCCTGGCCGGGCGTCACGCATGCCACCTCGCCATCCGCAACGCCTCGGACAGCGGCGTCGTGGGGGGGCGATGCGATGCGCTCGAAGTCCTGTGCCGGGACGCCATCGGGGCCGGCGCGCAGCGGGCGGTGGTGCTGCCGGTTCACACGCCCTCGCACACGCCGCTGCTGGCCGAGGCCAGCGATGCGTTCCGCGGCGCGCTCGATGCCGTCACCCTGCACCGCCCGCAGGCCGGTGCCCCGCGCCTCGTCAGCGGGCTCGACGGGGCGACGATGTTCCGGCCCGAGGACGGCCTCGACAAGCTGGCACGCCAGATCTCCCATACCATCAACTGGGCAGCCTGCCTCGAAGCCGCCCGGGAATACGGCGCCGACCGGGTCATCGAACTCGGCCCCGGCCGCGCGCTGGCCACGATGGCGCGGTCGGCCCTGCCTGACGCCCGGGTCCACGCGCTGGAGGAATTCCGGTCCCTTGGTGGCGTCACCGCCTGGCTGACCCAACCCTAGGGCGAAGTGGCTTACCCGCGAAGAATTCGGCCGCCCATGCGCACTTCTTCGCATACACTGAGTCATGTGGCTGGCCGACGCGCCAGCCCACGAAGACTATGCGCAGTGTGGCCTCACCTTGACGCGAAGGCCGGACCAGTCGTAGCAGCCGGGCAGCAACGGGACGGGACGGTTTCATGACAGCCAAGCGCGCGCTGATCACGGGGATTACGGGCCAGGACGGCGCGTATCTGGCGCAGCTGCTGCTGCACAAGGGCTACACGGTCGCCGGCATCGTACGCCGCTCCAGCCATGCCGGGGTGTTCGACCACCGGTTGAAGTGGCTCGGCATCCTGGGCGATGTCGAACTCGTGGACGGCAACCTGCTGGACCAGTCCGCGCTGCTGCGGATCGTCCAGAGCACCAAGCCGGACGAGATCTACAACCTCGCCGCCCAGTCCTTCGTCACCTCGTCATGGCAACAGCCGCTGCTTACCGGCCAGGTGACCGGTCTCGGCGCCGTCCATATGCTCGAATGCCTGCGCTCGGTGGCGCCGAATGCGCGCTATTACCAGGCCTCGACCTCGGAAATGTTCGGGCTGATCCAGGAAGAGCGCCAGAGCGAGACGACGCCGTTCTACCCGCGCTCGCCCTACGGCGTGGCCAAGCTCTACGCGCACTGGATGACCATCAACTACCGCGAGAGCTTCGGGCTGCACGCCTCGAACGGCATCCTGTTCAACCACGAGAGCCCGCTGCGCGGCGTCGAGTTCGTCACCCGCAAGGTCACCGACGCGGTGGCCCGGATCAAGCTCGGCATGCAGAAGGAGCTGCGGCTGGGTAACATCGACGCCAAGCGGGACTGGGGCCACGCCCGGGACTACGTCGTGGCGATGTGGCTGATGCTGCAGCAGGAAAAGCCGGACGACTACGTCATCGCCACCGGCCGGACCACCACGGTGCGGGACATGTGCGTGATCGCGTTCAAGCATGTCGGCCTGAACATCGACGACCACCTGATCATCGACCCGGCGTTCTTCCGCCCGGCGGAGGTCGAGGTGCTGCTGGGCAACCCGACCAAGGCCAAGGCCACCTTCGGCTGGGAGGCGCAGACCAGCCTCGAGTCGTTGATCACTGAGATGGTCGAGGCTGACATCAAGCGCCTCAGCGCCAACGCGTAGGGCGCAGCGAGCCTCGTCACCGACTGCGTTCCCGCCCATAACACGCGCGTCAACCGCGTGAGAGGCGCGCCGTGAAAACCTACCAGCTCTACATCGACGGCCAGGACGTCGATCCGATTGACGGCTCGTGGTTCGAGTCCTTCGACCCCTACCGGGGCGAGTCTTGGGCCCGCATACCCCGCGCGTCCAAGGCCGATGTCGACAAGGCGGTGGCGGCGGCCAAGCGCGCCATGTGGGAGGGGCCCTGGGCCACCATGACCGCCTCGGCCCGGGGCAAGGTCCTGCGCCGGATCGGCGATCTCGTGGAGCGCGATGCGAAGGCGCTCGCCGAGGTCGAGGTCCGCGACAACGGCAAGCTGTTCGCCGAGATGTACGGGCAGACCCGCTACCAGCCCGAATGGTGGTGGTATTACGCGGGCCTCGCCGACAAGGTCGAAGGCGCCCAGGTGCCGATCGACAAACCCGAGACGTTCGCGTTCACCCGGCACGAGCCGGTGGGCGTCGTCGGGGCGCTCACCGCCTGGAACTCACCACTGCTGTTCGTCGCCTGGAAATGCGCACCGGCGCTCGCGGCCGGCTGCGCCGTCGTGGTCAAGCCGTCTGAATTCGCCTCCGCGAGCACGCTGGAATTCGCCCGCCTGACTAAGGAGGCCGGGCTCCCGGACGGGATGTTCAACGTCGTCACCGGCTACGGCGGCGAGGCCGGCAGCGCCATCGTCGAGCACCCGGATGTCGCCAAGATCACCTTCACCGGCTCAGATATCACCGGCGCGAAGGTCTACGAGGCGGCCGCGCGCCAGATCAAGCGGGTCTCCCTCGAACTCGGCGGCAAATCGCCCAACATCGTCTTCGCCGATGCTGACCTTAAAGCCGCGGCTGCCGGGGCGATCTCGGGCATCTTCGCTGCCACTGGACAGACCTGCATCGCCGGCTCGCGGTTGCTCGTTCAGAACAGCATCCGCGAGGCATTCGTCGAGCGACTGGTGGATCTTGCCCGCACCGCCCGGCTCGGCGATCCCATGCAGCCAGACACCAACATCGGGCCGATTACCACGCCGCCCCAGTATGCGAAGGTGCTGGATTACATCGCGCTCGCCAAGAGCGAGGGTGCGCGCTGCGTGTTCGGCGGCAACCCAGCCTCCGGTCCCGGCGTGATCGGTGGTCAGTTCGTCGAGCCGACGATCTTCACGGGCGTCACCAACGACATGCGCATCGCACAGGAGGAGGTGTTCGGCCCGGTCCTGTCGATCATTGGCTTCGAGGACGAGGCCGAGGCGCTGCGCCTCGGCAACGACGTGATCTACGGATTGGCGGCTGGCGTCTGGACACAGGATATCGGCCGTGCCCTGCGCATGTCGAAGGGCCTGCGCGCCGGAACGGTCTGGGTGAACACCTACCGCGCCGTCAGCTACATGATGCCATTCGGCGGCATGAAGCGCTCCGGCATCGGCCGCGAAAGCGGCATCGAGTCCATCCGCGAGTACCTGGAGACCAAGAGCGTCTGGATCTCGACGAGCCGCGACGCCCCAGAAAATCCGTTCGTCATGCGGTAGGGGCAAAGCCGCGGCGGGCGACATCATCCCCGGCGCGGCAGGTCCTGTCGCAGCGCGCTGGCAAATTTCCTATTTCGAAAAATGCGTGGTCGACATCCGGTCCGTCACGAGCTCGAACGGAACCCAGTCATATTGCTGCACGGGCTCGTGCCGGACCAGCTTGAGGGCGTCGTCCACCGCCTTGCGCGCCTGTAGGCCGGCGTCCTGATAGACGGTCACGGCCATACGCTTGTGCTGCATCGCCCGTAGGCCGTCGGGTGTCGCATCGACGCCGCCGATCAGGATTCGATCCGTGGGGATCCCGGCTGCGTCCACCGCGTCGGCGGCTCCAATCGCCATCTCGTCGTTGTTGGCGACGATGGCATCGGGCGCCGTCCCGTTCGCCAGCCATCCGGCCACGAGCGCTGCGGCCTTCTTGCGGTCCCAATCCTCGGCGCCTTCGGCGACGATGCTGATCCCCGGGAAGGCCGCGGCGACTTCCCTGACGCCCTGCGTGCGGAGTGCGGAAGCTGTATGGCTCGGCGGACCCTGGATGATCGCGACGCGACCTTTGCGGTCCAGCATCTGGGCGAGCTTTCTCATCTGCAACCGTCCGGCGACGAGATCATTGGACAGGACGAACGCCACGCGCCCGGCAAACCAATCCTCCCGGGGGCCGTTATTGGCGTAGACGAGGGGGATGTCGGCGTCCTGGGCCAAGCGCGTGATCGTCGCGTTCGTCGTCGTATCGGCAGGCAGGACCACGAGGGCATCGACCTTGGCGGAGATGAATTGCCGGACCTGCTCGACCTGCTTCTCACCCTCGCCCTGAGGCGCGTAGGCGAAGCGCACGGAGAGATCCGGCAGGCTCTTGGCATAGCTTTGGATGCCGTCCCGGAGGAGCGCGGTGAACCCGCTCGGCTCAGCCATCGCCACGCCGATTGCGGCCGACGCGACCGGTGTCGGCAGGCTCGCCAAGACGACCATGAACGCCGCCGGCCACCAGCCCCGCACCCGTTCGAATCCAAAGGCCGGATCGCCAGTGGACATCCGAAGAACCGCCGGCACGCCACCGAGTATTCGGGAGATGGGCCATCCGCAGAGCGTTCCGATCATGGTCCTTGCACCTGCCTGGAGCGCGCGCCGCCGAGATCCGCTCCGGTCCGGCATCAGCGCGCGAAGAATCGACGGGTTCGAGGCGACGCCGACGGCGCCGCGATCGAGCCGGCGGTATCGATGGTGTACCGGCTTGGCAGAGTGTCGCCGGCCCAATGGGATCGTCACGTCAGGCTGCCCGGATGCTCTTCAGGAACCGCTGAACCTCGTCGCCCAGGCGTTCCGCGTCGCGGGACAGGGTGCTCGCCGAGGCGAGCATCTGGTCGGCGGCCGCGCCGGTATGCTCCGCCGCACCGGCGACCGTGGTGATGTTCGCCGTCACCTCGCCCGTGCCGTTGGCGGCCTGCGAGATGTTGAGCACGATCTCCTGCGTTGCCGCGCCCTGCTGTTCGACGGCCGCGGCGATCGAGGCAGCTGTCCCGCTCATATCGCGGACCCGCGTGGCAATCCCCTCGATCGCGGCGACGGCATCGGAGGTGGATGCCTTGATGACCGAAACATGGCTGGCAATATCGTCGGTCGCGCGCCTGGCCTCGCCCGCGAGTTGCTTGACCTCGGCGGCAACCACTGCGAACCCGCGACCGGCATCACCGGCGCGGGCCGCCTCGATCGCGGCGTTCAGGGCAAGCAGGTTGGTCTGCGCCGCGATCTTGGCGATCAGCTTGACCACGTCGCCGATCCGGTCCGCTGCGCCGCTGAGAACCTGCACGAACGCGATGGTCTGGGAGGCCTCCGTGGCGGCGCCATCGGCCATGGCGGCGGACAGTTCAGCCTGACGCCCCACCTCCTGGACCGAGGCACCGAGTTCGTCTGCGGCGGCAGCGATCATCCGCACGTTGGATTCGGCTTGTTCGGCGGCCGCGGCCACTGTGGTCGACTGGCTCGCCGTCTGGCCGGCCGTCGTGCTCATCTGGCGCGCTGTCCCCTGGAACTGCAACACCGCAGCGGTGACCGTGCCGACAATCTCGCCCACCGTCTCCTCGAAGCGCTCCGCCATGTCGTGCAGGACGAACTTGCGCTCCTGGTCTGCCTCAACGCGGATCCGGGTGGCCTCGTCTTCCAGCGACTTGGCGTGAAGCATGTTCTCCTTGAACACCTGCACGGCACCGGCGATGGCACCGATCTCATCGGCCCGATCGCCGTCCGGGATCGCCACGGTGAGATCGTTCTCGGCGAGCCGCGCCATGACCCGGGTCATCGTCGCGATCGGCGCGGCCACACGACGGACGATGAACCAGCTGATGGCCAGGGTCAGGAGTGCCGCGAAGGCCAACGCAACGATGACCGCGAGCCGCGACGTGGCGCCGACCGCATCGGCCTCCGCCATTTGCTCGAGGGCCCGCGCCTGCCGGTGGACCAGGACGGAATCCACCGACTGGGTGAACGCCACGGCATCCGCCTGGAATGGCTCGGCGAACACCGTATCGGCGAGTTCGCGCTCACCGGCCCGATCCAACGCGGTCGCTTCGGCCTCCACGGCGAGGAAGTGTTGCCAGGCCTCGCGCAATCGATGCGCCAGAATGCGCTCGTCTGCGCCCATAACGGTGGGGGCATAGGCACTCCAGGCGGCGGAGAACGCCTCCTGGGCCTTGCCGGCCTCATCGAGGTAACGGCGCCGCTCCGTGTCCGACCGGGCATTGTGGCCTAGGACGTCCAGGGCGCGCAGCTCCTGGCTGAGCGCCTTCATCCGTCCGAGGATCGTGACCGCTTCGATCTCGCCGGAGACGGATCGACTCACCGAGTTTATCATACCGATCCGAACGACGGAAAACAATCCTATTGCTATGGATATAACGAACAGAGCTACCGAAGAGCCAATGATGATCGATCGTATATTGATTGCAGAGGCTTTTCTTTTTCGCTGTAATGCGACGTCCATTTGGAATGTTGCGGAATAAATGATCATTATTTGTTAGCATATTTTTCTTGTTCATTCAACGTATCTCGAACAGCGTTTTTATCTATCAGGACATCTTAATTACAGAATACTCGATAGAACAAAGTTTAATCAAATATATACTGACACGAATTAATATCAATATTTCAACAAAATCAGATGTACGCAATAATTTACTCAGCTGAAGGCCAACATCCACGACCTTGGCTGGATCGATAACACCGGCTTTCGAAGTTGCGTGGTGGCCAACCTGGAATACCTGCGGACGGATATGCGCGACGGTCAGCCGCGTTGGACGGGAATGCCCCAGCCGCGATAGCGCGCGTTGTTGAAAGCGGCGACGTCCGCGGATGTTAGCAGGGCAACGAGGCGCAGGATGCGCTCGTCCTGCGCCAAAGCCTGCGTCGACGCGAGGACGTTCGCGCACGAATTGCCCTCGTCTCGTTCCAGCGCGAGCCGGAACTTGCCCGGAATCCAAGGTATAATTCCCGTTGATGACCGCTACATCGACGTCGACGCGGGAGCGCGGCAGTTGCGCCGGGGTAACGTCGACGAACCGTAAGTCTCTTCGGTTCTTGGCGATGTTTTGCACCGTTTCGAACGTCTAGTCTTCGCCCGAAAGAAGCAGGACTCGTCCGCTCGCCTCAAGGCGCTTCAGCCTTCGGCCGAAGCTCGTGACGTTGTCCGGCAACGGGACGCGCAGCTCTCGCCGCGCCGCCTCCAGGGCCTTCAGGTGCCGGAAGTAGATCTCCAGGGGCTCGACATGGACGGCGGCCACCGCGAATCTGACCACGCGTTATGCTTCTTCCGCGCGCGGGTACGGCACGTACGGCAAGACTTCGCGTCAGCGTCGCCGTCGCTCAGGATGCCGTTGGGCGGATATCGCCGCTGGTTTCGATGAGCGTCAGGGTTAATCCTGGATCGAGCGTCCGTTCGGGGAACTCACGGATTTCCACATACGGGATCGAGGACGCGATCGCCCGCAGGGCGGCAGCGGCCCTGGCTCCGTTGGCGGACAGCGCAAGTGCTCCGGCCTATAGGCTGTGGCGTGTCATCATCATCGGTGAGCCGCGATACTCGAGGAGGAGATGGCGCTCGATCGGTTGATTATCGCCGTCCAGGCGATTTGACCGCGCGACGATGCAGCGAGCCACTGCAAGCCCTTCTCAGCCGAGCTGTCGCCAGACCTTCCGTCCGCGGTAGACAGGGAAGTTCGCCCCATACACCCGCGGATCTCGACCTTGAGCGCTGAAGCGCTGCGGGCACCGGCCGGCAGCTTGCCGGGATCATCTCGCCGTGCGGCGTGGGCGTGGTACGACGACGAGGTGATCGGCAGCACTCTGCAGATCGGCTTCATCCCGAGTCTGTCGAGACACAATCCTATAGACGCACCGATGGTCGCCGATGAAGACGATCATCGCTGGAATAGACGGGCGAGCTCCGCCTGAGCAGAATACGCGCTCGCCTTGCGCAGTATCTCGTTGGCCTACCGAAGTTCGTGGTTCTCGCGTTCCAGAACTTCGACCCGCTAACGCACATCCGCGCTCGGCTCGATGCGCTGGCCTCTGTCACGCTCGGACTGTCGAACACAACTGTGCAGCGCATCGCCCGAGCAGCCGATCTCGGCCGCGATCGAATGCATCCTCGCACGTCAATGGAATAGGGCGGGCTTCACTTCGTCATGGGTTCATTCCCAAGAGTTGGAGCCTGCGGTAAACCCACAGCGGTTCAGTCGAACAGGCTTTGAAACTCTCGCTCGGAGCGTATCAATTCTGACCGCCGCGGATGAGAACGCAGCGCGGCGTTAACCCACGCGACAGCCAAGGAGGCGAACTTTTGAACGGGACGACGTAGCAGAGCCTATTGAAGATAAGCGACGAACATCTCGGCCACGGCGCGCGCCGCATAGCGCGTCGGACTTTCACCCTGCCAGACCGGGAAAGCTTCGATGACCCGTCGTCCACCCAGGATCCGCGCGACCTCGTCGGCCATCAGACCTTCGTCGAGTGCGCTCGCCAAAGCTGCACGCTCGTGTGTGTAATGGCGCGTGCTACCGATGGCAGCAGCCAATTCAGGGTAGGCAATACTCAGCGGGGGAGCAGCTTTACCGGATGACGCTAAATACGGTCTGATGTTCGTGGTCATGGCGGATCGTCTCCAATGTATCATTACGAATTTGCATCGGCTTGATAAGCTGACAACACGACGCCAAAGGCGACTGTCCTGTAATGATCTCCGATGACCGCACGTACATTTCTACCTCCTAGCGGCAACCATGTTGGTCCCCTGAACGAGGATTTATTCTACTGAACAGATCTGAAATGTGCTCCCAATTATCCACCTTCGCGCAATGCGAAAGCGTCGGTGGATCGCCATACAGGAGAAGGGATCGGTTTCGGACGGGACGGCTGGAACGCTATCCGTCGTACGTGTGGTGGGAGGCCAAATCCAGTAGACCGAAAACCTGCAGGGAGAGGCGGACAGCGTCGTCTTGAGGGCCCATCGTTTGAAAGGTAATTACCCACCCCCTTGCGCGGGTTGGGTTTCGCTGATTTCCTCCTGGGATAAGCCGAAGTGATCTTGAGCGGCTGAGCCGTGAGAGTAATTACCCACGCCATTGATGGCTGGTTTCAGGC
>NZ_VRVA01000138.1:0-12323 GCF_008039945.1 Methylobacterium sp. WL64 | reverse complement strand
GCTTCGGGGAGGATTTCGGCTGGGGCTTGGCCATCGGGTCTTTCGCGGGGAATCCCGCCGGGTACTGGGAGGGCTGACGCGGGCCGGCGTTAGCCCATTGAGCCGTCGTGATAAAGCATCCCGACGGCCGGCGTTCGGGCGGCTGACGGTGCCCTATATGGCGGCGACGCTCCAGCAGGGAACGTGTGTTCGGTTGCGTTTCGGGGACGCGCCCTCTTGCCGGGGGCGCGGCACTTTCGACGCGCTGGTCGATCGGAGGGCGCGCGCCCGCCATGGCGCATGCCGACGCGATCCTGTTCACGCACCGGGCGGATGGAACGCCGGTTCAGCGCCGGCCCGATGGCGCATCACGGCCGGTGGTTGCCGTGAGCGACCGCGCCCAGCGCGCGGCCCCGCCGGACGATAGAGATCGCGCATGTGCGTAGGGCCGACCCGGATCACCCCGGCCGCGACGGGGCCTCCTGGAAGCGGGCGATACCGGTTCGAAGCGCCGTCATTCCGGGGCGCCGCAGGCGAGCCCGGAACCCGGAAACGCTGTCCGTGCAGGAGCTTGGCACATCACGCGTCGCGCCATGGCCTGCTCGGAGGTGGAAGCCCGGATCGGCCGCCACCCCTGCGCGCGGCCGGGACGGGGCGCTGAGCCCCACCCCTACGCGTCGGGCCCCACGAGCTCCGCGAGCGCCGCCTCGACCCGGCCGCGGAAGAAGTCGGCGTTGGGCATGGTCTGGGTCATCGCGGCGGCCCGGCTGGTCGCCTGCCGCAGGATCTCCGCGCGCAGCGCCGGGTCGTCGCGCTCCATCATCTCCAACATGATGCGCACCACGAGTTCGGTCGCGATCGACCGGGCGGGGTGATCGTAGGGGGGCTTGGGCTCGTCCATCGCGCGCTCTCGGGTCAGGAATGGATCGGTGCGTCGTGCCGGTGGAACGCCCGCACGCGGCGCCAGACCGCGGTGTCGTAGTTCGACGGCGTCTCGGCCTCGCCGGTGAGCCACTTGAACAGGTCGCGGTCCGGCACCTCGATCAGCGCCTCGAATTCGGTGAGTTCCGACTCCGACAGGGTGCCGATCTCCGCGTCGGCGAAGCGGCCCATGATTAGGTCCATCTCGCGGATGCCCCGGTGCCAGGACTGGAACAGCAGGCGGCGGCGGCGCGGGTCGAGGTCGGCGCTGGTGCGGGTGGTGCCGGACATTGTTCGGGACTTCCGGTCAGAGGGTGGTCAGCATCAAGATAGGCTGCGCGGGGGGCCGGATCCAGGATTGGGATTCCGGGTTTCGGGTTTCAGATCGGGCCGCAACCGCAGGGCGAACGGCAAAAAGCAATTGCCTCCGGCGGGGCCTCCGTTATCTCGAGTCCGCGACGTCCCGGCGCAACGGGACTTGAGCGGAGTACGATGATGCCGAAGGCGATCCGGGTCTACGAGTACGGCGGCCCCGAGGTGATGAAGTTCGAGGATGTGCCCCTGGCCGAGCCGGGCCCCGGGCAGATCCGGGTCCGCCAAGCCGCCATCGGCGTCAACTTCATCGACATCTACTTCCGCACCGGCGCCTACAAGTCGCCGCACCTGCCCTACACCCCCGGCAAGGAGGGCGCCGGCACCGTCACGGCGGTGGGCGAGGGGGTCTCCAACATCAAGACCGGTGACCGGGTGGCCTACGGCTCGGTGCCGGACGGCTGCTACGCCGAGGAGGCGGTGATCCCGGCCGCGGCGGCTGTTCCGATCCCCGACGGCGTCGACGAGAAGACCGCCGCCGCCATGATGCTGAAGGGCCTGACCGCCGAGTACCTGCTGCACCGGACCTACGCGGTGAAGCCCGGCGACACGATCCTGTGGCACGCGGCCGCCGGCGGCGTCGGCCTGATCGCCTGCCAATGGGCCAAGCACCTCGGCGCCACCGTGATCGGCACCGCCGGCAGCCCCGAGAAGGCCGAACTGGCCAAGCAGAACGGCTGTGACCACGTCATCCTGTACCGCGAGGAGGATGTCGCCAAGCGGGTGCGCGAGATCACCGGCGGCAAGGGCGTGCCGGTGGTCTATGACGGCGTCGGGCAGGCGACCCTGATGGGCTCGCTCGACAGCCTCGCGCCGATGGGCCTGCTGGCGAGCTTCGGCTCGGCCTCCGGGCCGATCACCGGCCTCGACCTCGGCCTGCTCGCCCCGCGCGGCTCGCTCTACGTGACGCGGCCGACCCTGGCGACGTTCTCGTCGAACCGCACCACCCTGGAGGAGGCGGCCGCCCGCCTGTTCAAGGTGGTCGGCGACGGCGCCGTGAAGATCGCCGTCAACGCGACCTACCCGCTCGCCGAGGCGCAGACCGTGCACCGGGACCTCGCCGGACGCGAGACCACCGGCTCGATCGTGATGCTGCCGTGACACCCGGCGCCGCCGACCTGCTCCTCGTCATCGACGTGCAGGTCGACTTCCTGCCGGGCGGGGCCCTCCCCGTCCGGGACGGCGACGCGGTGGTCGCGCCGATCAACGCGCTCCAGCACCGCTTCCGCCACGTGGTGCTGATGCAGGACTGGCATCCGGCCGACCACGTCTCCTTCGCCGACACCCATCCCGGGCGGGCCCCGTTCGAGACCGTGGCGCTGCCCTACGGCCCGCAGGTGCTGTGGCCTCGGCACTGCGTCCAGGGCAGCCTGGGCGCGGGCTTCGCGCCGGGGCTGGCCACCGACCGGGCGAGCCTGGTGGTCCGCAAGGGCCTGGACCCCCGGGTCGACAGCTATTCGGCGTTCCTGGAGGCCGACCGCATCACCCGCACTGGGCTCGCCGGCGCGCTGGCGGAACGCGGCATCACCCGCGTCGTCCTGTGCGGCCTCGCGACCGATTTCTGCGTGCTCTGGAGCGCGCTGGATGCCCGCGACGCGGGCTTCGAGGTCCAGGTGGTGGAGGATGCCGTGCGCGGGATCGACGTGGACGGCTCGCTCGCTCGGGCCTGGGCCCGGATGGAGGCGGCCGGCGTGCGCCGGATCGGGTCGGCCGAGATCGCGTAGCGCGCCATCCCGGCGGCTGGCTGTCGGCGCGTGGGGGATCGGCGGGGGATCGAGAGGCGAACCGCCGCACGGCGACCGCGCGACCGCCCCCGTCTCGACGCGTTGGACTGGCACCAGCCAACAGGAGCCAGCATGTCAGGCAAGCACCCGAAGACCGATACGCCCACGGACGCCGACCTCAAGGGCAATCCCGGGATCGGCACCTCGAAGGGCATGACCGGCGCCGACCCTGAAGATCTGGAGGCGGATTCCACCTTCGAGGGCGACGTCGAGAACGAGACCAAACCCGACGGCGGCATCGACCCGAACCACCGCCCGCGCAAGAACGCCTAATTCCAGACGCCTGATCCGAGAAGCCTGATCCGAGAAGCCCGCTGACGCCCATGGCCCGGGCCATGGGCGTCAGCGGGCGCGGGTCGGCGCCTTCGGGCGCTGCGGCACGGCGGTCCCATCGGTGAGGAAGCCGGCGCCCGGGCCGCCCGAGGACACGTAGAGCTGCGGCGGGCTCGCGCTGTAGCCCCGCAGCAGGATCGCGTTGGCGGCCCTGAAGGACGCGGTGCTGTCGGCGCGGGCGGCACCCACCGGGACGCCGAGCAGCAGGGCGGTCGCCAGGGCCAGGGAGATCGATTTCGACATTGGGACGGGACCTTTTGGTTCGTGAGGTGGCGGGCAACGCCGGCCGCACCGGATCGGTCCTATCTGTGGTTGATAAGTCGCACCTGACGTGTGCCGCCGCACAGCCCACGCGACCGCGCTCCATCGACCGGCCGAGGCGGATCAGAGCCCGAGCCCGAGCTGCAGCGGCTCTTCCTTCTCCCCCTGCTCGAAGCTCGAGAGCGCGATCCCGATCAGCCGCGCGCTGCGCCGGAGGGGAAACAGGCCGGAGAGCAGTTCCAGCCCGATCCGCTCCAGGGCGGCCCGGTCGACCACCGGGGCGGGGAGGGACCTCGCCCGGGTGACCTGGGCGAAATCCGAGAACTTCAGCTTCAGGGTCACGGTCCGGGCCCGCATCCCCTTGGCCTCGGCCCCGCCCCAGACCTTGTCGAACAGGGGCGCGAGCCGCTCGGCCAGGATCGTGAAGGCGGCCGTATCCTCCGAGAAGGTGGTCTCCGCCCCGATCGACTTGCGCACCCGGTGGGCGCGGACCGGCCGCATGTCGAGCCCGCGGGCGACCGCGTGATAATAGGCCCCGGCCGACCCGAAGGTCTCGCGCAGGCGGTCCGGATCCCAGGCGCGCAGGTCGGCCCCGGTCTCGATGCCGAGCCGCTTCATCTTCGCTTCGGTGACCGGGCCGACGCCGTGGAACCGGCCGATCGGCAGGGCGGCGACGAAATCCGGCCCCATGGACGGGGTAATGACGAACAGGGCGTCAGGCTTCCTGAAGTCGGAGGCGACCTTGGCCAGGAACTTGTTGTACGAGACCCCGGCCGAGGCGACGAGGCCGGTGCGCTCCAGGATCTCGGCCCGGATCGCCTTGGCGACCGCGGTCGCGGTCGGAAGGCCCAGCAGGTTCTCGGTGACGTCGAGATAGGCCTCGTCCAGGGCGACCGGCTCGATCACCGGCGTGTGCCGGGCGAACACCGCCCGGATCTCCTCTGAGACCGCCCGGTAGACCTCGAAGCGCGGCTTGACGAACAGCAGGTCCGGGCAGAGCCGCCGGGCGGTGGCCGACGGCATGGCCGAGCGCACGCCGAACCGCCGCGCCTCGTAGCTCGCCGCCATCACCACGCCGCGCTCCCGGGAGCCGCCCACGGCGAGCGGCAGCCCGCGCAAGACGGGATCGTCGCGCTGCTCCACGGAGGCGTAGAACGCGTCCATGTCGATATGGATGATCTTGCGGAGCGCGACCTCCGGATCCATCGCAGCCTCGGGGTCCGGACTGAAGTTCCTGCTATGTTCCAGACATGCCAGACCGGACGCCCGGGTCAACCGCTCCGATCCGACGGCGCACAGGGGATTGCGCGCAATCCGGGACCATCAGGTCACGGTGCCGTAGAGGTCGTAGGCGTCGGCCCGGTCGATCTTCACGGTGACGATGTCGCCGGAGCGCACCGGGCGCCGGAACGCGGCGTGGACGTTGCCGTCGATCTCGGGGGCGTCGGCCTTCGACCGGCCCTTGGCGATCCCGCCCTCGACGGAATCGACGATCATGGCCAGCCGCTTGCCGACCTTGGCCCGCTGGAGCCGCAGCGAGATCGCGTTCTGCGTCTCCATGAACCGGCGCTTGCGCTCGGCCTTCAGCTCCGGCGGCACGAGGTCGCCCAGGGCGTTGGCGGTGGCGCCGGCCACGGGCTCGTACTCGAAGCAGCCGACGCGCTCGAGCCTGGCCTCCTGCAGCCAGGCCAGCAGCTCCTCGAACTCGGCCTCGGTCTCACCCGGGAAGCCGACGATGAAGGTCGAGCGGATCGCGAGGTCCGGGCAAGTCTGCCGCCAGCTGCGGATCCGGTCGAGCTGGCGCTCCTGGTTGCCGGGCCGGCGCATCCGCTTGAGCACGGAGGGGCTGGCGTGCTGGAGCGGCATGTCGAGGTAGGGAAGCACCTTGCCCTCGGCCATCAGCGGGATGACCTCGTCCACGTGCGGGTAGGGGTAGACGTAGTGCAGCCGCACCCAGGCCCCGAGCTCGCCGAGCTCCTTGGTCAGGTCGTAGAACTTCGCCCGCACGCTCCGGTCGCGCCACGGGCTCTCGGCGTAGCGGATGTCGACCCCGTAGGCGCTGGTATCCTGCGAGACGACCAGCAGCTCCTTCACGCCGGCCTTGACCAGCTTCTCGGCCTCCCGCAACACGTCGCCGGCCGGGCGGCTGACGAGATTCCCGCGCAAGCTCGGGATGATGCAGAAGCTGCAGCGGTTGCTGCAGCCTTCCGAGATCTTCAGGTAGGCGTAGTGGCGCGGGGTGAGCTTGATCCCCTGCGGCGGGACGAGATCGAGGAACGGGTCGTGGGCCGGAGGCACCGCCTCGTGGACCGCCGCCACCACGGATTCGTAGGCCTGCGGCCCGGTCACGGCGAGCAGGTCCGGGTATTTCGCGCGGATCTCTTCCGGCTGCGCGCCCATGCAGCCGGTGACGATCACCCGGCCGTTCTCGGCCATGGCCTCGCCGATCGCCGAAAGCGATTCCGCCTTGGCCGAATCCAGGAACCCGCAGGTGTTGACGATCACCACGTCCGCCCCGTCGTGGCGGCGGGCCAGCTCGTAGCCCTCGGCGCGCAGGTGCGTGAGGATCCGCTCGGAATCGACGAGCGCCTTGGGGCAGCCGAGCGAGACGAACGAGATTTTCGGGGCGGCCCCGGGGACGGCGTCCCGGGGGGCGGGCGTGGCGGTTGCGGTCATGGTCGCATTCGGAAGACGGGTCGGACGCCACCCTCGCGTGCGGCCGGTGGATCGGGTCGCACGGCGCGCGAGGACAGGCATTCGGGATCGCGCCCCTATAGCGGTTCTGACGCGCTCGCGCGAGACCGGCCGCCGCAGGGGTACCCGGCCCCGCGCGGGAGGCTCGGCGCAGGAGGTACGGCACATCGCCGAAACTTGGCTGTTCGCAGGGCTTTGCCGGCGGCTCCTGAGATCCCACATCAGGTGCGGCCCGCCGTCTCCCGAACCCGGGACGGACCCCGACCGCCCGCGACGGGTGGGGCCTTGCGCGGAACTGCCGCTTTCCCCGCGGCATCGCCTGTGCAACGGCAGCGTGCGGGGCGCGTGCCCTCAGGACATCAGCCCGAACCCGGTCATGTGGACCCAAGAGATCTGGACCCGAGAGATCCCCTTCGTCGATCCCGTCGCGGCGGCCGCCCGGCTGCGGCCCCTGCCGGATCTCGCCTTCCTCGACAGCGCCATGCGGCACGACGCGCTGGGGCGGCACTCGATCGTGGCCGCCGACCCGTTCGCGCGGTTCCGGTTCCGGGATGGGCGCGCGACGCTGGACGGGCGCCCGGTGTCGGGCGGCCCGTTCGCTGCGCTGCGGGCCTGCCTCGCCCCCTACCGGGTCGAGCCCGATCCGGACACCCCGTTCCCGGGCGGGGCGATCGGCTATCTCGCGTATGATCTCGGCGCGCAGCTGGAGCGGGTCGCAGCCCCGGCCCGGCGGGCGGGGCTCACCGACGACATCGCGGTCAACCTCTACGACACGGTGCTGGTGATCGACCACGCCGCGGGGACGTGCCGGCTCGTCGCCACGGGATTTCCCGAGACCGAGCCGGCCGCCCGGCAGGCCCGCGCCGAGGCGCGGCTCGCCGCCTTCACCGACCGGCTCGGCACCGCGACCGAGCCCGAGGAGGCACCGCCCCAACCCGCAAAAAACCTCGCGTGGCACTCGAACTTCGACCGGCAAACCTATGAAGAGGCTGTCGAAAAGGTCCGCGCCTATATCCGGGCGGGCGATATCTACCAGGCCAACATCGCCCAGCGCTTCAGTGCCGACCTGCCGACGGGCTTCGACCGGTTCGCGCTCTACCGGCGCCTGCGCGCCACCAATCCGGCGACCTTCGGGGCCTATCTGGAACTGGCCGGGCTGACCGTCGCGTCGTCCTCCCCGGAGCGCTTCATCCGGCTCGACGGCCGGCACGTCGAGACCCGGCCGATCAAGGGCACCGCCCGCCGGCTCGACGACCCGGAGGCCGACCGGGCCGCCGCCAAGGCGCTCCTGGCCTCGGTCAAGGAGCGGGCCGAGAACGTCATGATCGTCGACCTGCTGCGCAACGACCTGTCCCGGGTCTGCGCGCCAGGCAGCGTCGCCGTACCCACCCTGTGCGGGCTGGAGACCTACGCCAACGTCCACCACCTGGTCTCGGTGGTGACTGGGACCTTGCGCGATGGGCTCGACGCCCTCGACCTGCTGGAGGGCACCTTCCCCGGGGGCTCGATCACCGGCGCCCCGAAGATCCGCGCCATGGACATCATCACCGAGATCGAGGGCGACGCCCGGGAGCTCTATTGCGGCGCCATCGGGCGGATCGGCTTCGACGGCGCGCTCGACACTGCGATCGCGATCCGCACCGTGTTCATGGACGAGACCCGGGCGGTCCTGCAGGCCGGCGGCGGCGTGACCCTGCTGTCGGAGCCGGGCCCGGAATACGACGAGACGCTCGCCAAGGCCGCCCGGGTGTTCGAGGCCTTCGCATGATCCTCGTCCTCGACAACTACGATTCCTTCGTCTTCAATGTCGTCCGCTACCTGGAGGAGCTGGGCGAAGAGGTCCGGGTGGTGCGCAGCGATGCGGTCGACGTCGCCGGCATCCGGGCGCTCGCCCCGGATGCCCTTGTGGTGTCGCCGGGCCCCTGCACCCCCGCGGAGGCCGGCATCTCGCTGCCGGCGATCCGCGACCTGTCCGGCGCGGTGCCGATCCTCGGGGTCTGCCTCGGCCACCAGGCGATCGGCGCCGCGTTCGGCGGCACGGTGGAGCGCGCGCAGCGCCCCCTGCACGGGCAGGCGACCCCGATCGCGCACCGGGGCGAGCGGCTGTTCTCCGGACTGCCCGCGCCGATGCCGGTCGGGCGCTACCACTCGCTGGTGGTCACCCCGGGCCCGGACATGGACAAGCACCTCTCGGTCGACGCGGTCTCGCAGGAGGGCGAGGTGATGGCGCTCTCGCACCGGACCCACCCGACCTACGGCATCCAGTTCCACCCGGAATCGGTGCTGACCGAGGGCGGCCACGCCCTGTTCGCCAATTTTCTGGGACTCGCCCGCGCCTGGCGCGACGAGCGGGGCCACCGGGGCAGGGGCGACGATGCTGTGGCGTGACGGGACGATCGTCCCGGGGACGCAGGCGTCCCTGGACCACACCGACCGCGGCCTGACGCTCGGCGACGGCCTGTTCGACACGGCGCTCGCCCTGGGCGGCCGGGTGGCCTTCGAGGAGGCCCATATCGCCCGGCTCGTCGCCGGGGCGGAGACCCTCGGGATCCCCGCCGAGGCGGACCGGATCCGCGCCGCCATGCGGGCGCTCGCCGGGCAGGGGAATGACAAAGGTAGGGGGGACGACGACCGGCTGGCGATCCGCACCACCCTCACCCGCGGCTCCGGCCCACGCGGGCTGAAGCCGCCGGAGGATCCGCATCCGACCCTGTTCGCCACCGCGGCGCCGAGCGCGAAGGGCGCGGCCTTCGCGCGCCTGCGGTTGTGGCCGACGGGGATCGCACGCAACGACACCACCCCGGCCGCCCGGCTCAAGACCCTGGGCTATCTGGACGCCGTGCTGGCCGCACGCGAGGCCGCCGCTTCGGGCTTCGACGAAGCGCTGTTCTGCAACACAGGCGGCCGCGTCGCCTGTGCGGGCACCGGCAATCTGTTCGCCCTGTTCGGCGACACGCTGATCACGCCGCCGCTGGCCGACGGCGTGCTCCCCGGGATCGTCCGTGCGGAGGTGCTGGGGCTGGCAGGGGCGTGCGGATTGCGCCCGGAGGAGGGCTCGCTGAGCCTGCCCGCGTTCCTCCGCGCCGAGGCCGTGTTCGTCACGAACTCCCTGCGGCTGCTCGCCCCCGTGACCGCGATCGGCGCGACCGGCTTCGCCAGCGCGGAACACCCGGCCGTGGCCCGGCTGACGGCGGCGCTCCGAACCGCAATCGCCCGCGCCTGCGGCGTCGCGGAAGACCGGGTAGGATGAGCGAGCCGAGGCCTGAGGCCTGGCGGCGCCGGCTGCGCTACGGGCTGGCCCTAGTCTATGCCGGGATCGGGATCGTCCACCTCTTGGCCGCCGACGCGATGCTGCCGCTGATGCCGGACTGGGTGCCGGCGCCGCGGTTGGTGATCCTGGCCACCGGCCTGTGCGAGATCGCCGGGGCGATCGGGCTTCAGACCCGGTCGCTGCGCCGGGCGGCCGCGATCGGGCTCGCCGTCTACGCGGTCTGCGTCTACCCGGCCAACCTGAAGCACGCCTTCGCGGCCGTCCACGTCGAGGGCATCCCGGATTCCTGGTGGTACCACGGACCCCGGCTGGCGTTTCAGCCGGTCTTCGTCTGGGCGGCGCTCTGGGCCGGCGGTCTGATCGACTGGCCATTCGGCGCGCGCCGGCGCTGAGGCGCCGGCCGGTCGATCCCCGGGCGGCCCGGCATTCGTCGCGCCCCCAGGACAGGACGGCGAGCAATCCCTGAGAAACCGTGATCACAGGATCCCCGGATCGCAGGCTCACGGCAGGCTTTGATCCCGGGATCACTGCGGATAGACTGCGGTGCGGTCGCCGCACGCGCTGGAACATCGCGTCGCACGGCCCCGATACGGGCGAACTGCATGACCAAGCGCCGCGAGGCCGGCCGAACGACACCGCTCGCCGACACGCTGCCGGAGCAGGCCGCGGTCGAGCGCGCCATCGAGGCCGTCCTCGACCGCCTGCGTCCCAAGGACCGCCAGGAGACCAAGAATCGCCAGGACGTCAGGGACCGCCCGCAACCCAAGTCGGCTGGCCCAGCCACGTCCCGCCGCCCGGCGACCGAGGCCCCCCGGAAGCCCGGTCCGGTCCGGAAGGCCGATTGAACGGCCGGATGCGGCCGGGCGCAGCCCCGCGCTCCGAAGGGCAAAGATTGCCCCCCAGGACGATCGTGTCGCGCACCTTGCCGGGTCTCGGAACCGGCAGGGTGCGCATCGATCCGCATCGTGCCGAAAGACGGCGGCCGCCTTTCGGCACGATGCGCTAAGCGTAGAAGGCGGGGGCCTTCTTGAACATCGGCCACGCATCCGGATCGTGACCGGTCACGATCTCGGCCCCCGTCTTGTTGGCGATGCCGTGCAGTTTCTGGACCGAGCGGACGCAGTCGACGGCCGAGGCTAGGAAGGCCGGCAGCGCTTTCTGGTTCCAGTGATCGAGCGTGTAGGCCGCGTCGATCGTGAGCAGAACCGGTCTCGAAGCCGGCAACCGCACCAGAACCGATTGATGTCCAGGGGCGTGCCCCGGGGTAAACACCGTCGTCAGCGTGCCGTCGCCGTAGATGTCATGATAATCGTCGGCTGACCCGTTCAGGAAGTGCCACTTGAGATTGGGCCGGTCGAAATCAGCGCGGGTATAGCCACCTCGGGCGAACCAGTCCGGCGTGAACGCATATTCGTATTCCGACCGCTGGACGATGTGCGTGGCGTTCGGGAAGCGGCCGATCGCGCCCGTATGATCGAGGTGCAGGTGGGATTGAAGGACGTAGCGAACGTCTTCCGGATTGATCCCGAGGCGGCGCAGCTGGTCGACGCAACCCTCCTCCTTTCGGAGCACGGGATAGTAGACGTCGGCGATGCTGCCCCAATAGGCGTGGGGATTTTCCGCGACCTCCACCGCGTCGCCGCCATCGATGATGGTATGTCCGGCCGGATGCATGATCAGAAAGAACTGCACCGGAATCTCAAAATCCGCACCGTCGCCCTGGTTCATCTTGATGTTGTGAACCTTGCACTTCAGCGAGCCGGACTGGAGTAATTACCCACCCTCTTGCGCGGGTCGGATTTCGCTGATTCTTTCTTGGGATGGGCCGAAGCAATCTTGAGCGGCTTAGCCGCGATGAGCTGGTGCTGCGACTGCAGCGACCTTCGATACCTCACACACGTCTTCGAAGCCGCCCGCGACCGATCGCAAGGAGCGACGCGAGCAGGCCAAGGCAGGCGGTGCCAAGCCCGGGCACGAAGGTCACAGCCGCGTGATGAGCGAGGATCTCGATGCCGTTGTCGATCATTGTATAGAACGCTGCACATGCGGTGGCGCGTTGCAAAAAGATTTCCCTACCGAGATCGTGAGCGTGTCCGAGCGGATCGAGCTGCTAGAGGTGGAGCTGACCATCACCCAACATCGGCGGCTGGCCGTGCAGTGCCCGACGTGCGGGGTGTGGGTCGTCATGCTTGTTCCGGAGGCAGCAGACGGCACGCGGCACGCCCTTCGACCCACGGCTGCCTGCGGAGGCGACCTATCTGAAGACCTTCCAGGCTATGTCCTACCAGCGGCTGCAGTCGGCGCTGTCGGATCTGTTCGGGCTCACCCTCAGCCAGGGCAGGCTGATGAACTTGCTCCAGCGCACGCAGAACCGCTTCCGCTCCAGTCGTGACAAGGCCGTCTCGATCCTGCGCCAAGCCACTGTGGTCGCCTCGGACGAGACCGGCGTACGCATCGAGGGCAGCAATGCTTACTTCTGGGTCTTCCACTCGGCCGATGCGGACATCCATCAGGCTTCCCCGACGCGGGGTGCGGTCGTAGTGCGGGAGGCGATGGACGGGCATCGGCTGGCGGTTTGGATGTAATTACCCACCCCCTTGCGCGGGTTGGGTTTCGCTGATTTCCTCCTGGGATAAGCCGAAGTGATCTTGAGCGGCTGAGCCGTGAGAGTAATTACCCACGCCATTGATGGCTGGTTTCAGGCGCCG
>NZ_VRVA01000137.1:0-12669 GCF_008039945.1 Methylobacterium sp. WL64 | reverse complement strand
GGGCAGGGGCAGGATGGGGCCCGCCGATCTGGGCGTTCAAGGCGAAGAGCATTTGATGGTTCGGCTTTCCGTATTCTCTACAAAGATGAGCGATTGTTGTCTTCGCTCAATGACTGCTCCGTATCCTCCTTGGCAGAGTGCCGCAGTCAAAGCTATCGAAGGTCTTTTTGAACGGCAACCGCGCGATTAATGATCGATTATTATCACGCACGATCAGCGCCCATGTTCCATCAAGATCGCCGTCGTCGGATTGATTAACCATCTCTTGTATGACGCTTCGAGCATCGTTCAGCGCCTGCTCCAAGCTTGAAGCTTTTACGCCCTCGTAGTCCTGGATCAACTCTTGATCCGTTTCTACATCGAAATAGTAGCGTTGTATCACGCAATGCCTTTCGTCTGATCACGCCCGAGAAAGTAATCACTATTTAGCCGAAAGGCCGACCGAAGCGCGCCGGCTCTCGCGATATATAATCCAAATGGTGAATTAGCTAACGGCCGATCACGTTATTATGATTGCATATAGGGCCCTCCTTGGAGAAAAATTGCAATGATTGTGCCAGTTGAACGGGATAAAGGGTCTGGTGTTTTTACGATATTGATGAAGTCCGCGAAAGACGTTTCCATATTAGGTTTATGCTTATGCGGTCGCTGGCAAAGAAAAACGGGAAAAAAATTAGTTACGCTATTGATAAAGATTACGCATATGGGCGGTTGCATGGGCGTTCGCACGCATGGCAATTAAAGTGATAGATACAATTATGCGAATGCTCGTTCCGAGCGTTGCCTAGTCTCGAACCTCGCTCGCCCCAAGCTCAACGATGATTGCCCGCCCGGTCGCCGTTCGAAACTACGCTGGCTGCGACCGCCCAAGCCTGCGGACATACCGTTCCTGCACCAGTCCCATCTCGGCCAACATCGGCATGTAGGTGGGATACGCCTCGTGCCGGAGGCCCTGCGGATGGGCGGCGTAGGCCCGAAGCGCCAAGAGCGCACGGCCACGGATCGGGTGCGTGCGGTTCGGTGGGCATCCGATCAGCGGACTGGGATTGCCCCGTTTCTGTGGCTCTTGCTCACTTTGCGTGGATCAGGTGGCGAGGACCATGCGGCGCTGTAGGAGATCGAGACCTGCCCGGCCGTAGCTTTGGCGCTTGATCAGCTTGAGCCGGTTGATCTGGCCTTCGGCCTGACCGCTGCTCCAGGGCTCGGTCAAAGCAGCCCTAACCGCGGCGGCGTCACCGTCCAGTCCCGAGGCGAAGGTGGCGATTGCAGGAGCGCCGCAAGCCCGCGCTTCCGCGATCCAACGGTCGAGATCCGCGGCGCTAGCCCGCCCCTCGGTCGCCGTCTTGTTCACACCCGAGGCGCGAACGAGGGCGGTGAAGCGGCGCGCCAGGCCGGCGACCGCTTTGGCGGTTTCGTCCTGCTCGACGTGGGTCACAACGGCGGCGGCAGCCGCATCCAAAGCCATGGTCGGCTGGACGAGGAGCCACGCAAGTTGCCGCGCGGTCGGCAGCAGGCTTCCCGCCGCAGGCCGCTCCGCCATGCCTACTGTCTCGTTTCGGGGCTTACGGCCCGACCGGATCGGCTTCGTCCGACGTCCGGCGACGAAGCGGTGCACCTGCCGGCTCGTGCCGGGGTATCCGCGCTCCCGGATCTCACGCCACAGTGACATGGCGTTCTCACAGCCCTCGCCGATCCGCCTCACGAGGTAGCCCACGTGCACATCGTGCAGGCTCGGGCCGGCACCATGGGGCAATCGGGCTGGGAAGATGTCGGTCGCAGCGTATTTGCGTACAGTGGCGCGAGCCAGCCCCATCGCGCGGGCGATCCCGAGCAGCGTCTCGCCGCCCGCACGCCGTCGACGCACCTCGTCGTAGATGGCTCGCCATCTCGTCCGGCTCTCCGCCCCCGCGTCAAGCTCCGGGGTGCTGCGTGGGAAGGCGTGATCGCGCCGGGGCGGAAGATCTGCCGAGCCGGGGGCGGGCGTCAGGCCCCGAAGCTGAGCATGAGCACCATGAAGCCAGCGTTCGACGGCCTGACGCATGTTGGCGAGGAGGTGCCACCGATCGGCGACCTGCAACGCTCGGGGTGCGCCGAGGCTGACGCCTCGGGCATATTCACTCGCGCGGTCTCGGGCGACGACCCGGATGTCAGGCCGCCGTTCGAGCCAGCCGGCCAGCGTTGTTGCAGTGCGGTCCGGGAGAAGGTCGATCACGCGATGGCGGTCCAGGTCCACCACGATCGTGCCGTAGCGGCAGCCTTTCCGCATCGCCCAATCGTCGACGCCGACGTGGATAGGTGACGGTGCGTCGGCCATTGGCAGGGCCCTGATGAGCCGCAGCACGGTTGCGCGGCTCGCCGGCATGCGCAGATGCTTCAGCAAACGCGCACCGCCCGCGCCACCGCAGACGATGCCAACCCGCCACTGCGCTTCAGCCAGCCGCCGCGTGCGTCGAGCGCGAGGGCTAAGGAGCTCGGACGGCGACTCAACGAAAGTGCGCCGGTGGCAGGATGGGTTGCAACAGTAGAACCGTCGAACCTCGATGCGTAGCACCGTCTGTGATGCCGAGAGCGGCAGGTCGGCGGGATGGCGGTGATAGCGGCTGTGCACGGACCGGCTCGCGCGATTGCAATCAGGACACCGACTGCTCGTTCCTCGCCGTCGCATCTGGATGACGATGCGGTCCGGATCCTGCTCGACGACGCGCTCGATGCGGCACTCGGGGATGGCGAAGGGAATATGCATGCCTTCAGCGGTGGGGAGGGCCGTTCAGGCGATTACCGGCCCGAGTCAATTCGCCGCCGTCCACGCAAAGTGAGCAAGAGCCGTTTCTCGATGAGCGCCTTAATGCGTGGTGACGAATTAACGATGCGGGAATGGATTCTCCGCCGACTTCACGGGCAGGGGGTTTAGCTAGAGCCGTGCCCTGGCGGGTTGAAACGCTTGGGGTAGGCGATCTGGCTGGCGTGTGATTCACTGGCTGGGCTTATGAGGGTGGATTGCCATGCCTTCAGCCCTGTCGGTGGATCTGCGCGAGCGTGTGGTCGCTGCGATTGAAGCGGGTGCATCGCGGCGTCAGGCGGCCAAACGCTTCGGGGTTGGGGCGGCCAGCGCGGTCCGTTGGCACGAGCGCTTCCGGCAGGACGGGAAGATCGCGCCCAAGCCCATGGGCGGCGACCGCAACTCGCAGCGTCTGGAAGCGCAGGCGGCCCTGATCCTTCGGCTCAACGAAGAAGACCCGCTCTCCTTCTTGCGGGAACTGCGCGACAGGCTCTCGGAATGCGGCGTTCCGGGCGAGCACGAGCAGTTTGTCGCGCTTCTTCGCCCGGCATGGGATCACCCGTAAAAAGGGGCTGTCCACGCGGCCGAGCAGGAGCGGCCGGATGTGAAGGCTGCACGCGAGGACTGGTTCGAGCGACAACCCGATCTGGATCCAGATCGCCTGGTTTTCCTCGACGAGACGGCCGCCACTACGAAAATGGTCCGCCGCTATGGTCGTGCTCCGTGCGGTCAGCGCTGCCGGATCGCCGTGCCTCACGGGCATGTGTGGACGCCCCTTCGGGTGCAAGCAAAATCTCTGGACGGGCGCGGTGCGTGATCGGGTGCTGCCATGTGTCCGGCCTCTAATGCGGCGAGTCACATGCCGCGGGCCCGTATCTGGTCCCACGGAGGATCAGTCGGAGACACAAGTGACTTTCGGGCATGGGGCCTTGAGCTGCCGGCTGATGCGATCCAGCGGGCACGAGGCTGACGGATCAGGGATCATCGTCCAGGCGTCACGCCACGCACAACAAAAAAACCCGTCGGTACAAATGGATTAAACTGGTTTATCGACAGTATCAGAAACACAGCAGACACAAGTCGGAGCAAGAGCTTGATCTGGCAGGGCTTGATACGAGGTGGGTCTCCCGAGCAACTTGGATTGCCCGAGGGCCGTCTCAGGCGCCGCGGCTTTGCCGTTAAAATTGTATCCTTCCGCATGTCCGTAGCAGTGGGACCACGCGTTCCGCGGCATAGCAGGTTCGAACGATCGGCTTTTGGAGCGATCAGGCGCAAGCGCCGCGGCTACGCGCCGAGATGGGCCTCGGCGGGCGGACTGGTCACTGCCTGCGATATCGGTCTCAATCGCGGCCATCGGCCTCGCCGCCTGTGGCCGGAGGCATTTCCGAGCAGAGGCGATGCGCAAGAGCGTTCAGGAAGCGAGCACCGCGTCGAACTGGACCTGGCTCAACGCGACGATTTTTTCATAGCCCGACGCCAAGTTCGCCCGGAACCGGCGGACCTCGGCAGGATCGAGCTCCGCGGACCAGAAGAAGCGTAGCAGATCATCTTGGTCTTCGAAAAAGTATCCGAACGGTCCAATGATCCCGGTAAGTTCCTCTCCGAAATCGGTCTGCAGCCCGATCATCGGGGTGCCGGTCAGTAACATGTCCATCACGGCGCCACTCGCTTGCAAGTGGTAGGAGTCGCTTGGAAGGTGAAGAAAGAAGTCGGCTTCTGCGATCACGTTGAGGCGGTCCGCGTACTCCATGGAAAACGATTTCTTGTCGTTGGTTCTTTCAAACCTGTTCGAGAGCGCGGCAAACTCGAAGCGTCGGAATTCCGGCGGAATGCGCTCAAGGTTGCTCAACAGTTCCTGGTTCTTAGGCGAGATGGAATGCCAGCCAGACATAAAGATGACTTGTGGGAGCCGATATGAGGGGCTCGGGGCACCTAAGCTGCCCTCCGGCAGCTGCGCGATACCCACCGGATGAAAAATAGCCGTTATATTGCCCCGCCGGAAGAAGGGGCCGATCACGGCCTCGACGTTGGCGCGGATCCTTTCCCCCAGAACGATAAACTTCATCTTGCGGAATGCACGAAAGAGGAAATACCACTTGATAAGGTTTTTAATCCGCGTCGCTTTCCCGGGCGCAAACGCGTTCACGAGATGGCTATGAATTATCCAAAGGATCGGCTTCCTGCTCGCCCCCCGGTGAAAAAAAGCCATGTAGGCAAACATTCCATATTCGATGTTCGTAAAAATGATCTGATTGAACTGTTTGCGTGCGATTACTTCTCGGATCTTCTTCCTGATCTCCGACCTTCGGCGCCATGGCACGAAGGCGATCTGATTGCTGATGTCCGGACCGAGATACTGCTTGAGCGCATCGCAGTGCGTAGTCTCGGCGATGACGCTGACGCGCGCATGGCGCGCGATGGCGAGCCGCACAACGCCCGTATTAACCAAAAGATGCGACTGACCGACGACAGATGGATCGATCAACAGAGCGCTTCGCTCGTCCAAAAAACCTCGATGATTGCGCATACTCAAAACCTCGGGGCATTGGCTTCGCAGCGATGAGCGAAACCGACGACGGTTGAACAGTTTCAACTTGAAACGTAGAGCAGTTCACCGATCCGTACAGAGACAGGCGGACTGTATTTATTGGAGCGTAGGAAATATATATCGTTCTGAAATCGAAAATCGCTGGCGCCCCTGCTATCGCAATGCAGCACATTGATCCCGGTTGGCGCGAAATCGTTGCGTCGCGTGGGCTCAACGATCTTTCTTGATTATCCCGGCCATCGCGGACCTCAGGAACGTAAATTCGTTTTTGAGGTTCTTCCCCTCGATCGCGAACATCGCCGCAAAGTAGCATAGGGCTGCCGCAAGGATGGCCGCGCACAGCACCACGAAGCCGCCCCCGACAAGCTTCAGGATGCCCCAGCAGACGGCACCACTAACAAGTGACGCGATGAAGGATCCAGCTATTTCCTTGGCGATGCTGACGAACCGCGCATCAGCGACCCGCACTACGAAGCTGCACACCACAACGGCGTAGATTATGTTGGAGACGGTTACCAGCCACACGGATTGCCAGGCCGGGAGGTAATGGCCGGCAGCTACAGCTGCAACGCGGCCGATGCCCAGGAACACCGTCGTGAAAAAGAAAGTCAAGTTGGCGTTCAACGCCAGAAGCAGCGCCGTCCCCATCGACGCCGTAATGCTAAGAGCGTAGCCGGGGGCGAGGATCCGCAGGAACACGCCGGCCTGCTCCCAGCTCGGGCCGAGGACATGCGCAAGGATTTCGGGGCTAGCTGCCGTCAAGACGGCCGCCGTCGGGAAGGTGACGAACGCCATGAGGCGGCAGACCTTGTAGTAGATCTGTAGAAGGCGCTCGTGTTGTTCGTTGAGGCTGTGCGCATACAGAGCTGACCAACTTGGATTACTGAACGCCTCGAACAGGAAGCGGGGAACTTGGTTGGCAAAGTTGTAGGCGCCCAAGGTTCCTGCGCCGAAGGCGTTGCCAAACAGCAGGCTTTCCCCCGAGCGGCATGCAAGGTCGGCGACCCGCCCCCCCATGAGTATGCCGCCTGAGGACAAGTGGCTCAGCATCGCCGATGGGCGGAAAATGGCGGCTGGCCGCTCGAACGCATAGAGGTTCAGTATGACCGCCCTGACGATGTAACCAATAAGGAATTGGAAAGCGAGGCTCATGGCCCCGAAGCCCATCATGCCCAAGCCCACGGCACAGGCCGCGCCCGCTACCGTCGAGGCGAAGTCAGCCGTGGCGCAGGCAACGAGATTCCCGCTCCGCGTCAGGCGGGCGACGGGCAGCACAGAAAGGCTTAAAAACGGGAAGCTCATCGCCAGGATCAGCATGAGGCTGTTAAGCTGCGGCTCGGACGATGCCAGCGACAAGAGGTATCCGCTGGTAACCACAACTACGGATAACATCAGCCCGGACAGCATCAGCACCCAAAATGCCGTCGACCAAACCTCCGGTGCGTTCGCCCTGTCCCTTGCGAGCGAAAGGCCCACACCGCCGTCAGCGATCACCGCCAAAAACGCCACGACGGGTACGGCGAGGGCGTAGACGCCGAATTCCTTTGGACCCAGCAGATGGGCCATGAGCGGAAGCAGGGCGAGCTGAATGAGGATCTTGACGATGCTTACCGTCCCCCCGGCCCCAATATTCTTTAAAAATAGCGCCGTCCGCTCATGCGACTGGGTATCTGGAACGATATCGAGTTCAGGATTCGGTACGAGGCCGACATCCATTACCAGCTGAGGCGCGAGGGGAGTCGGCCCGTGTGACGAAATGATCTGCGCCTGTCTAGAGCGATACTCGGTTTCCACGAGCGCTAAGACCTCCTCAATTTCTTCAGTTTTCTGTGTTTTGCGATGAACAGCAATTGAATCATTAAAATTATCGAAATTAACAATTATTTGACGGGCGCAATGATAAATCTCGTTACGTTCAGCAATCGTGCTCTCACCGAGAGAAACCACCGCCCCGCGAATAATCGTGTAGAACTCCGCGTTTCTGGGTGCTCCGGCCATCAGCTTAATGTCTTCAAATTAAGTTGTTGTTGCTGAGAAATATTTGAGAATAAGTTCGAAAAATCGTGATATCGCGATTTTTCGGGTGGTCTGCCGACCACAATTTGCAGGCGGGAAGCGGACGACGGGATCCGGCCCGTGCAGCTGCCCCATCCCGATTGGTAGCATCTCTGCCAGCTCAGAGGCAGATAAATAATACTCAATAGCACGGCGATTGCTAGACCGATAAGAGGCACAGGGTATTGTGCACGCTTGAGATAATCACCAGGGCGATTTTGATCAATTTGCTGGTCCAATTCCGCCCCATACCTACGCAATCCCGGGCATGGTGCCCCCTCAACCGCCGAACTGCGTCGGCGCCCTGGGGAACCGACCCTGCCGCCGCCAGCCTATCAGCAGGGACCGCACCGGCTCGTCAAACAACCTTAAGGCGACCATGCTGGCCAGGGGCAGCAGTGTTACGAGGATGACCGCCTCGGCCATGAAGTTCGTAGTCTTGAAGATCACCTGATATGCACCGTTCAACCAGCAGAAGATCGGATAATGTAGGATATAAACCGGATACGAGATGGCCCCCAGCCATGCCGCAGCCCGGCAAAAGCGCTGTTGGATGCGAACCTGAGCCGCCGTGAGCACGAGGACTGGAGAGATGAGCGCAACCCATAAAAACTCTAAAGGCCACGCCAGCAGGTATGGCAGGGGTAGAGCGAAGATCACTATCATGCAGACGAAGCAACCACCAAAAACGACCTTGCCGATGACAGTGGGCTCACCCTTGCCCAACCGCTCGGTGAGAGTGAACAGGATCACCCCGGCGTAGAAAGAATAGAGGACGCGCGGCATCCCACTCCAGAAAGTGTCGGCGGTGTCGCCACCGCTCCCGAAACGAGCGAGGCAGACCAGGGAGACGCCCGCGACGAGGTAGTTGAAGCCGCGCCCGTGTAGTCGACTTGTCAGACACCATACGGCGTTGGCAAAGAGTTCGAGCCAAATCGTGTATTGAGGGCCGTTGAGGGGGAACAATTGCGGACCACCGATTGCGGGGGAGGCACCAAAGAAAGGAATGCTGAGCAGGTTGAGCATAACGGCAACGACCATCTCAGAGCCGGAGATTGTATCCCGCCCCTGGAGCGCCCGAACCCAGACATAGAGTCCACTAATGACCGTCGCCACGATGACCAAAGGCATCAGCCGGATCAGGCGACTAACCATGAAGTCAGGAAGCGTCATCCCAGCGTTAAATCGGTTCCCATACGCGCTGCTCAGCACGAACCCACTCAAGCAGAAGAACAAATCAACGGCCAAACCCGCATTTACGGCATAGCCGGGGCCCAATAGCCAATGCTGGACGTGATATATCAGAACAAAAAAGGATGCGACCCCTCGAATGAGATCGAGGACGGGATAATATTGTCGTCGGTCTGACACCGGTCACCACGTCAATCGATTACGGGCGGCCGAAGCCTCAGTACACGCATTAAATTCAAGAAAAGATGTGAGGGCATAGAAGCAAAGCTTTCTCCCATCCGAACCCACGCCGCACGATCGCAGCCCCGTCCTGTCGACGAAGCTTTCCAATACGCCCGGCAAAGGCGAACCCGCCCGCCTCCGGACCTTAATTCGAGACACAAAGCCAATGATTTCAAGGGATTTTATCATCTGCAATTCCGTACCAGGGGCGACCCATACCACACGAATCCGACTAAGACATATCGGTTATGCAAATTGCGACCCGTATCCCCGGCTGTAAGGCACGGGCGAGGATACAGGGGTGGCTCGAGTAATCTACACAGCGAGGCTGAGTGGAATTTCTCCCTGACGGCGGCCAAAATGGCTGCGGATCAGGAGCGAAGATGAGCAAGCGACAGCGCCGGAACCACCTCCCGGCCTTCAAGGCGAAAGTGGCTCTGGCCGCCCTACGGGGCGAGAAGACCCTGGCCGAGTTGGCCCAGCACTTTGATGTCCATCCCAACCAGATCACGACGTGGAAGGGTCAGCTTCTCGACGGGGCTGCCGGTGTGTTCGGAGCCGCGTCCCGGCCGGAGACGACACCGGCCATCGACGTGAAGACGCTGCATGCCCAGATCGGCGAGTTGACGCTGACCAACAATTTTTTGTCTGGCGCGCTCGGCAAGGCCGAATTGCTGAGCGCAAAACGATGATCGATCGAGCGCACGACCTTCCCATCGCCAAACAGGCCCAGGCGCTCGGGATCAGCCGTGGCAGCGTCTACTACCTGCCGCGTGCAGTCCCGGCCGCCGATCTGGCCGTGATGCGGCGGATGGACGAACTGCATCTCGAACTTCCCTTCGCAGGGAGTCGGATGCTGCGTGATCTTCTCAACAAAGAGGGCATCACGATCGGGCGCCGTCATGTCGCGACGCTGATGAAGCGCCTGCGCATCGAGGCGATCTAACGCAAGCCGAACACCTCGAAGCCCGCGGCGGGGCACAAAATCTACCCGTATCTGCTGCGCGGGCTGACGATCGACCGGCCCAATCAGGTTTGGGCCATGGACATCACCAACGTGCCGATGGCACGTGGGTTCGTCTATTTGGCCGCCATCATCGATTGGTTCAGTCGCCGGGTGCTGTCCTGGCGGCTATCGATCACCATGGAGGCCGGCTTCTGCGTCGAGGCGGTAGAGAAAGCGTTCGCCCGACTCGGCAAGCCCGAGATCTTCAACACCGGCCAGGGCTCGCAGTTCACGAGTCACGCCCTCACCAGCGTATTACTGAACGCCGAGATCGCTATCAGCATGGACGGGAGGGGCGCATGGCGCGACAATATCCTCGTCGAACGCCTGTGGCGGTCGGTCAAGTACGAGGAGATCGACCTGCGGGCCTACGACACCGTCCGCACGGCGCGTGCCTCGATCGTTCGGTACCTCGCCTTCTACAATGGGCGAAGGCCTCATTCGAGTCTTGACCGGAGCACACCCGACCAGGCCTACTTCGACAGGCTGCCGCGTTCCGCGGCCGCCTGAACCCCGCAGGATATCCACTTATCCGAGCCCTGGGCGCTGTTTAGACAAACCGAGCCACCTCTAACCGTACCACTACACCGCGGGATCAAACAGCTAGGAGCCCGTCTGAGTAACGAGTTCACGAGGTGGGATGAGCGTGGAAGTCTGGGCAGACGTGTGCGTCGGCTTTGGGCTCAGTGCCCGGCCTTCGCCAGCTTGACGAGGTTGTGGGCGGTGCAGATCATCGCCCATTCGCCCCGGACCTGATCGAGGCCGCGGAGCAGGAACTGTCGGAAGGGCCTGCTTGATCTGCCCGAACACGGGCTCGACCTGCTTCCTGAGGCGATAGCGGCTGCGGCGGCCAGCCCGCTTCAGGTGCACAGCCATCGCGCTCATCAACGGCATCTTCGTCAGCCTCCGGCGGCCGGCCGCGTCCGCCTCGCCATGACGCGCCCGACCCGGAGCCAGGTAGGCGGTGATCCGCCGCTCCTGCAGCGCGACGAGGTTCGCCTCGTTGGCAAAGCCGGCATCGCCGGAGAGCTCTCGCGGCTTGCGCCCGAGATAAGCGTGGACGTCGTCCACGAGCGGCACGAGGGCGCGGGAGTCGGCCGAGTTGGTCACGAAGCGGTGCGCGACGATCACCTGATGCGCGGCATCGACGGCGATCTGCCCGTTGTAGCCCTGCACGAACCCGTCGCGGGTGGGCAGGATGCGGCTGTCCGGGTCTGTGAAGTTGCGCTGTGCCCGGTCGGGCGGACCGCCGTCCTCACCGCGCAGAGGCCGCCCCTGCCAACGCATGCCCGAGGTTGCACCCGGCCCGCTCTCGTCCTCGGGGTTGGGCGGGTCGACCGCTTCCGCCTCCAGCGCAGCCTTGGCGGCACGGATCGTCTCCAGCCGTCGCTGCTTGTCGGCCATCCAGTCCGGCGTCTCGTCCCCACGACGGGTCGCACCCTGCGCCTCATCCTCGGCCACGTCCGCCTCACGCGCCTGCTCCAGCCAGGCATCGACCTCGGCGGCCAGCGCTGGCTCGGCCGTCTTCATGCGTCCATAGCTCATCGCCTTGTGGCGGGAGGCATTGGCCTTCACCTTGGTGCCGTCTACCGCCACGTGGGCGAACTGGACCAAACCAGCCGCCCGGCACAGACGCAGCACCTGTACGAACAGGTCGGACAGGGCCACGAGGTGGCGCTTGCGGAAGTCGGCGATGGTTCGGAATTCCGGCCGGTTCAGCCCGGTCACCGCCATGACGTCGACCCGCTCCTCGCGGGCCCGGGCGAGCTGACGCGAGGAGTACAGGCCGCGGCTGTAGCCGTAGAGCAGGAGCGCCACCATCATGCCCGGATGGTAGGGCGGGTAGCTGCGCTCTTCGCTGTAGGTGTCGAGGATGGCCGAAAGATCGAGCGCTTCCCGCACCGAGTCGCGGACGAAGTGCGCCATGTGCCCGGGCGGCACGAACTCATGCAGCGAGGGCGGCAGCAGCCAGCCCTGATCCACATCCCAGGAGCGACACACCTTGGCCATGAGCCGAGTGAATCACCGCCAGGCCCCGCCGTCGAGAGGTTTACTCGGACGGGCTCCTAGTACTACTGTGTCATAAATTTTGTTGGCGACAGGGACATCGCTGCAGGGAACGAACGAGCGCCCGTGTTAGCCTCAGGCGCAAGGTTGCGATGGAGTCAGGCACGTGTTGCTCGGGCCGGATCGGGGGCACCGCGGGGTCTATAATTGGCGGGTAGGGCAAGCGCTTGCCATTCGGTGAACTCTGGTTCCGAGGGGGAAAGCGGCCCCGCTCGGAGACCAGGAACCCGTAGGCCGCGATGCATAGGCTGGCGTGATGATGGAAGCCGCGCCAGCTTTGCCCCTCGTAGTGGCCAAGCCCAATCTCCTGTTTGAGCTCCTGGTAGTCCCGCTCGATACGCCAGCGCAGCTTCGTCCGGCCGACCAACAGGGCCAGGGGCGTCTCTGCCGGCAGGGTCGAGAGCTAGTATTTGGTTGGCGCATCCTCGTTGTCCGGCCACTCGATCAGGACCCACTCCTCGGGACGTGGCTCGTGTCGCAACTCATCCCGATGCGCCGGACGCGCCCGCACGGCCGCAAACCGCGAGGTCAGCAGACCGTTCGTGCCAGCGCGCCATGTGACACGCTGCCAAGCGGTCTCCGGCAGAGACCGGGCCAGCTTTTCTGCCGAGAGTGGCTTTTGCTCAGGGCTCCGTCGCACCCGGGTGGGTGGGCGCCCGCGCCCGCTCCAGGGCTTGGGCGGCAGGGGTGCCGTTCCGGGAGGCCACAGGCTCGTCGAGGACTGAACACCCACACTGTAGGACAAGCCCAACGCCGTCAGCGCCGTGCGGAAGGCCGTGTCGATCCCGTATCCGGCATCTG